>NZ_PVWO01000088.1 GCF_003003845.1 Chamaesiphon polymorphus CCALA 037
ATGGTGAAACCCCCGTGAATAAAAATCAAGCTACCAATATCTCGACACTCAAAGCCGAAGTCGCTCGGTTTCGGGAAGAACTCAATACCCGCGACAAACTCGTCCACCAACTCTCTCAAGAGCTGTTTAGACTAGTCAAAGATAACACTCCCTATGCACCCAGACCAGAAGTAGCTGGAGATTATCGTGCGGAAGTACGGTTGCTGCGCGAACAATTGCAAGGCGTCGAACAGCAAGTGCATTTTTATCAAGAACAGCTTCAGCGTAGGGATCTAGAGATCCAGCAACTGCGTCAAACGATCCGCGAACTAACAGAACGCGGACAAATGTTGGAGCAAGTAATTCGGGAGCTACCCAAGGTTTATACGCGCAAATTTGCCGAGCGGTTAGCACCGATTAAGAACAAGATTATGTCATTGCAGATCGAAAATCGCCAGCTTCAAGCGGAGTTAGTCGCCGTCACAGATCGCATCGCTGCTAGAGGGATAAATCTCGAATCATCGTTACCCGATCTGAAGTTGGATTTACCCAATATCGCACTCCAGCAGTCTCATCCGCCATTGACAGTCCTCAGTCATGCCTAAAACTGTGGTGATTCTGGATGAGACTCCAGATAGTCAAAGGTTGGGTGTGGCGATGTTGGGAGCCATCGGCGAACTAGTTGATTCGGTGCAGTTTTTAGCTGTAGCGGAATTACCAGCAGTTGCCGATCCCAAGGCGATTTATTGCCCGTTGACATTAGATGTCCCGCCAACTTTTGAATTTTGGGGTCGATCGATCGGTAGATCTTGCCAAGAAATCGATCGACTCCGCGACCTAGCCGCCATCACAACCGATGTCAAAGTCGGCGATGGTGGAAACTTGTGGTTGCCTGTAATTTGGACGGCTAAAGACCCAATTTATGGGGAGGTTATCGGTGGGATGGCAGCGAATCGGGATCGGCAACCGCTGTATCGGTTTGGCGAGCGACTGCTGACAGAACTAAGCGCGCCACCCGCCACTTATTTAGTGCAATTGAGTCAGGATCGAGCGGGGATAATATTCGATCGATTATTTCCCTTTCCAGCAATACCCGTACTAGGCAGTGTTAAACAGCCACTAGATCTATTCGATTGTCATTGGCGATGTATCACTAACCAATAGTTGGGAGTTGGGGGTTAGGAGTTGGGAGCGCACAGTGGGGAGTTGGGATAAGAATGTATCAGAACTAGAGGACTGTACCTTAATCCAGCAACTATCAACTCCCAACTCCCAACTATCAACTATCAACGATCGATTAATTTAACTTCTCGATCGTGCTAGCAAATCTGTCAAATGTGGGCAAGATAACTGAGTGACTTGTCAGTCGAGCGTGTTGAGACTGACGACTATTCAGATCTTATCTCACCGTTGGGGGCTGCTGGCAACTATGAAGAAAGCATTAATTACCGGATTAACTGGACAAGATGGTTCGTATCTAGCCGAACTGTTACTGGGTAAAGGATATCAAGTATTTGGCTTAGTCAGACGTTCTAGCGGTAGCAATCTCGATCGAATCGGTCATTTGGGCGATCGAATTCAGGTAATATCTGGAGATTTGCTAGATCAAACATCCCTGATGGATGCGATCGCGATTTCGCAACCCGATGAAGTCTATAATCTTGCCTCGCAAAGCTACATTCCCACGTCCTGGACGCAACCATCGCTCACGGCTGAGTATACAGCATTAGGTGTATCTCGCCTGCTCGAAGCAATCCGTCGCTGTCATCCCGATGCACGTTTTTATCAAGCTTCTAGTAGTGAAGTATTCGGGCAACCAGATGTATCTCCGCAAAACGAGCGTACCGCTTTTCGCCCCCGCAATCCTTACGGCGCAGCCAAAGCCTACGCTCATTGGATGACGACTAACTACCGCCAGCAATACAATCTTTATGCGTGCTGCGGGATTACTTATACCCACGAATCCCCCCGCCGTGGCGCGGAATTCGTCTTTCGGAAAATCACCCGCACGGCGGCAATGATTAAACTGGGTTTAGCGTCAGAACTCCGACTCGGCAATCTCGATGCGCAACGCGATTGGTGCTATGCCAAAGATGCCGTCAAAGCCATGTGGTTGATGTTGCAGCAGGAGCAGCCAGATGATTATATTATTGCCAGTGGCGAAACTCATTCGGTCAAAGAGTTAGTGCAATGTGCCTTTAATTATGTCGGTTTAAATTGGCAAGATTATGTCGTCATCGATCCGAGTTTTTACCGTCCCGACGAACCTATTCAATTAGTTGGAAATATCGCCAAGACTAAAGCTAAGTTACGCTGGACACCAGACTATTCTTTCGAGCAATTAGTAGAATTAATGCTCGAAAGCGATCTGCAACAATTAAGTCAAGAAGCTATTCAGCCGAAGGTTCAGCTCGTCTCACAGTTGAATTAAATACTGTGGATTCGGTACAAACCTCAGCCCTCACCCCCAGCCCCTCTCCCCAAATTTGGAGAGGGGAGCGGGAGGGTTTCGATGGATTTGGTATAAAATTATCCTGAAATTTAGGGTAGGGGCAATTCATGAATTGCCCCTACCCTCATTTTTATCTGTCAATTATTTGTATTTTTTAGCGATGGTGTAGATTTAAAGAATAAGATTAACCCGATCGCGAATAATAGTGGTGTCAACCAGTTACCATAACTAACGTATAAAGTTTGGGTATTTTGACGATAAACTAAATGTGCGTGTGCGGCAAATTCATTGAGTTTAGAGATCCATTGCGTGCGTCCGTGCGGATCGATAACTGCTGAATAACCAGTATTGCTAGCGCGTAACATCCAGCGATCGGTTTCGATCGCTCGCATCAAATCTAGAGCGTGATGTTGTGCTGGCATTGCCGCACCATAATGAGCGTCATTAGAAGCAGTAATAATTAATTCTCCCGTCTGTGCTTGACGGCGAAAGTGCTCTGGATAGGCCGAATCATAACAGATGCCAAAAATAAAATTACCGAGTGGTGTATTGACGATCGGGGCAAATTTGCCAGCTAATAAATGCGCTTCTAAAGGTGAAATTGTATCGATAAGTTTGCCTAAATATTGCTCGAACGGAATATATTCGCCTAATGGTACTAATTTCCACTTATCATAACGACTGACGATCTGTCCCGTACTATCGATCGTCAAGATACTATTAGTAATTTTGTTACCCACTTCGCCAAATCCACCGAGAAAGGCCATAACTTTTTTATCTAAAATCGTTCGATAAAAAGGTGTATTTTTAATATCACTTTCGCGATAGGGAAATGCTGTTTCTGGCGTCATTACTGCCGCTACTCCTTGCTGCGCTAAGTCTACATAACCTTTAGTATAATTTTCCATGGCCAGATCGTATCCAGAGCGATAATGTCTGACTTCGTTGCCAACATTACCCTGAATGATGCCGATCTCGATCGCAGATTCAGCTTGTTGTAATAATGGACGATTTGCTAAATTAAACCCGATCGCATGTAAGATAATTATGGATGCGATCGCCGTACCAAAATAAGGCCATGCCGAGCGACTTTTTCGCTCCGATCGAGTGCGATGCTCGTGCCCAGCGGCTCCGCCAAGGATGGCTAAACAACCTTCAGCAATTAAACCATTAATAAACACGATCGCGCCAGTAACAGTTGTCGGCCCCGATAATTGTCCCAGATGCAGAATGGCTAAATTATGCGGACTTTGAGTCATTGCCAATGACGACCACCACAAATCTGTCAGACTATATAATTCTTCCAATCCACACCATAAAACCGTCCCTAAAATTACGCGACCAAAGGGATTAATTTGAGGTGTTGAGGTATAAATAAACCGCAAACCTAACGACCATAAAGTTGCTAAACTCGCACCCCATAAAGTGATAAAAGTCAAGCAAAAAGTAGCAATTCCCAAGCTAGCCAAATAAGGAACGCCCATCCAAGTCATGGGATGGATGCCAAAGATCCAACTCAATGCCAAGCCGTAGCAACCAATGCCCCAACAACAGCCATAAACTAGCGCACGAGCATCGCGTTGACACAGTAAGTACCACAATGGTGCGATCGCTACCCAAGCCAAATACCAAGCTTCAACGGGTGCAACTGTCATCCCCATCAAGACACCACTACCTAGTGCGATGCCGATCTTGAATAGCTTGTGCCGATCGATTCGATCGCGAAAGGGTAGTAGCATTGAGTTGGGAGTTGGGAGTTGGGAGTTGGGAGTTGGGAGCGGGGAGTGGGGACATAGATTGGCACCGAATCACCGAATCCTGTAAATCCTTCAATCCTGATAAAGCTTTAGATTTCGATCGCAATTGCGATCGAGCTGCTTAAATTGTGAATGTTTCTATAGATATTTTCCTACCGATCGCGGCTCTGTGTCACAAAAATTAATGCCTCGGGGAGTCACCTCTCATAATCAGATCGGGGATTCGATCGGGCGAATACGTGCCAAAATCGAGGCCGGACATGGTTTGGTGCCTTGATTCACGACTCGATCGCTCATATAATGACTTTATATAAATAAACATTAAGTCAACACTTTCGTTAATATTTTGCTTAACTCCAGTTATAACTCCGGTGAGAAGAAAGGTACGTGGCGATGGCAACTTCAGGGAACTTGGAGCGTATTCGCAGCAGCAGCATTTTTGGTCTCCATTCCCGTCTTTGTCGAAGCTCCGCTAGTGCGGCACTACCCAGTTCTGAGCGTTGTTCTCACCATCCCGTGGGTTTGTCTGGGTGCGATCTTGTACCAACGTCCCAAAAGCCAAATTTGGGGGGATTTGCTACTCGGATTTAGTTGGAGTTGGCTAGCTGGAGCGATCTATTGGGGATGGTTTAGGTGGGAGCCAGCCATTCATTTACCGATCGAAGCGATTGGCGTACCGTTTGCAATTTGGGGATTGTCGCGAGGGTTTAATAAAATTGGCATCTTATTCTACCTCGGTTCTTTACTCGGCACCGCAATTACCGATTTATATTTTTATCAAGTCGGCTTGCTCGACTATTGGCGACAACTAATGCAAGTCGAGCCGAGCCTAGCCATGCCGATCTTACAGCAAGCGATCGCCCAAGTTCGCACGCCTTGGGGTACTGCCTGGGCCGTCGTACTCGTGAATTTATTATTAGGTGTGGGTATAATACCTTTAGGAACAAAACAGTGGCATTGGTACGCTTTCAGTGGCGCAGTTTTAACCACCATCGTCGTTGATAGTTTGTTTCTGTGGATTGCCAGCTATGCCTAGACGATCGCCACGATCGATTTAGTGCAGCCCGCAGTTCCTCAACCATCAATCCACTAGTTCACCGTCATATCTATACCCAACCGTGAACCAGGGCATCTCACCTTATCTGATCCTTAACACTGACAACGGTCAACGCCAGCTATCATTAACTGATGGCAACTGCTGGACTGTCGGTCGGGGGGATGACAATCAATTTGTAGTCAAAGATCGTTGTATTTCTCGCAACCATGCGATGATCCAATACACTGATGCGGGCGATCACTACCTGATCGATTTGGGTAGTAGTAATGGCACCTTTGTCAATGGTCGCAGAGTGAGTATTCCCGTCACCATCCACGATGGGGACACGATTACGTTCGGTCAAACTGAATTTGAATTTCACTATCCTAAAGCGGATGGTACGCTGGGATTGGATGCCGAAGGGACTCTCGATGGCACTGTCACGTCTATTTTACATCTGCGGAAGCTGATGTCTGTGATGGTGGTCGATATGCGCAACTTTACGATCCTTACCCGCCAAACCAACGAAAACTTATTATCGGAAGTGATGAGTGCTTGGTTCCGCAATGCTGGCGCGATCATTCGCAATCGCGGGAGCTGGGTAGATAAATATATCGGCGATGCTTTGATGGCGTTGTGGTTTCACAATGGGGAAACTGTCACCAAACAAGAGATGATGAATATTCTCTTGGCACTAGACGACCTCAATCAGATGACTAGAGATTTAAGCCAGCAATATCCATTACCCTTTGAGTTAAAAATTGGTGCGGGTATCAATACTGGTCATGCCATGATTGGCAATGCTGGTAGTGGCGACCAACCGGATTATACTGCGTTGGGCGATACCGTCAATGCGGCATTTCGGCTCGAAGCGATTACCAAAGAACTTAATGCCGAAATTGCCATCGGGGCTTCTACCTATCGTTACTTAGCACCGTTATTGGGCAAACATCGAGTATTTAAAGAGTGTTCGGTAGATCTCAAAGGGTACGATGTTCCCGCGATCGTTCATGCTACCAATTTTGGCCCGCTCAATGCCTTTTTGCAATTGGCTAATACTGGCGGAGCTACTACCCAACTCGTACAGCCGCCACAGCAAACTAATATAATGCAGAAAAATTAGTACCGATCGCTTTATAGATTAGATGAAAATATAATTGCAATTTAGATTTAGCTAATAACGCGATCGACACATTTAGCACCGCTACTATACTGATTCTATCCAACGGCAAACTAGTTTGCCATCTGCATCAGTATACCAGCGACCGATCGGACGGGATGGTTCGGGCTGTTTATCGATCGGTTTAACTGGATTAGCTGGTTGTGGGTGGTTTGATTGGGTAATGGTAAGTGTCATGATGCTGCGCTCCGAGATTAATGAATTGTAAAGACATTGAGTATTTGTGAGTTGTTTCTAGACGCGACGAAAGAACAAAAACAGTTTCGATCGATTTTATTTGCTAGTTATATTGACTTCAAATATTAAAACGATGATTCCAGAAACCCGATAATTTTCACAAAAAGTAATATTAGGAATTAGTTTTGACTACTCGATCGGCTAAATAAATTTGGCTCCAAGCACCGAGACTAGACCGATTCCATCCAGCCGCAAACTAGTTTGCCATTGGCATCGGTATACCAGCGACCCAGCGGCGGAACTGGCTTGGTTTGTTTAGCGATCGATTTAACTGGGTGAGCGAGTTGTGAGCCGATTGGTTGAGTAATGGTAAGTGTCATGATGATGCGCTCCAAGCTTAATGATATGTAAAGATATTGAGTATTTACGAGTTGTTTCTAAGCATCAGAAAATAACTAACAGAGTTTCGATTGACTTTCTTTACTTGTAAGATTGACTTCAAATATTCAAACTCGGATTTCAGACACCTTCAGAATTTTTACAAAAAGTAATAAAAGAGCGCGAGCTAAAACAAATGTCCCGAAACAGACAAAGACCCGACTTTTTAAAAAAGTTGGGTCTTTAGCAGGGTTTGGATGCAATTAGGAATTAGTTCTAAGCGATTGGGCGACTAAATAAACTTGACTCCAAGCTTTGAAGACTTCGTTAGTGCGCATGTGCAGCAATCGGGCGATTTGCTCGATCGAACTACCAGCTTTAATACTAGTTAAAATCTGGAGTTGCAGGGGAGCCAAACTCCCGCACAAGTTATCCCACTGACTGGCAGTCAGCCCAAAATTATGTTCGGTAAGAGAGATCTGCAACCATTGAGCTACTAATTCCGATCGATCTTTCATCCCAAAAACTTTAGCGGCTTGATATTTGATATTTTCGCGCAGGCGATAGATGTGTTGGATTGGCAGCCCCATCGCTTGGGCGATGGCTTCGGGAGTTTGTCCTTGAAGGTAAAGATCGAGCCAGACACCAGCTTCGGTACCAAGTTTGGCAACTAGATGGTCTCGCAGTTCCGCTTTGACGTTCTCACGGAGGACTTGGATTTCTTCCCCGGCTTGCTGTTGCAGGTATTCCTCCTGAGATCGATCGTCGAGCAAACTCCAGGTCGAGTCATCATTGGCAATGACTTCATCGGATACTAATTTGACTAGCTCTCCTTTTGCGATACTGGTCACGCCCCCACTTTGGGAACGGCGAAGATAGTTGACAAAGCGATAAGCAATCAGCGGGCGATTGCGGATCGGGCGCAGACAATATTCTTCAACACTGGCAAATAGTAAGGCATCGCGCAACCGAGGATTTTGGGTACATTTGCCAATCCAAGCGAGTTGCTGCTGAATGTAGCGATCGCTCTGCAACAGTTCTTGAATAATTTCTTGCAAGACATCGACGACAGTCCGCTGACAATCGCTGCTTTGGGCGATCCAGGCGCGGATTTGTTCGCCGAGGACTGCCACCCCACCCAAGCGTTGCATTAAGTGCTTGTAAGCCCGTGTGGGTGGCAATCCGAGATATCTTTGGCTGAGGATGCGCCATTGATAATCCATTGCCTGCCGAGCGATCTGCAACTCCCGTGGCTCTAAGGTTTCCAATCGTTGGCGATCTTCGCCTAGCAGCCAATTGACAATACTCGCTTGGCTAGCTTCAGTTTGCTGGGCACATTCTGCGGCTACGCGGGTTTGCCACTGGCGATCGATCTCGTCTGCTACTGTAGTTGTCAAAGCAGGCCGAGCGGTTAAGTTAGGGATTAATGTGGCAGTCATCATTCAGGCTCCTTGTCAGCTAGTTATTCGTCAGAGAATTACCGATTGACTGGGATCTCGTCCTGCATCATCAATGCGCTGTATTTCTCTTTCGTGTCCCTAGTATCCACCCAGACCGCGACTGGAACCAGAGGAGATAGATCGAGATAAGCAAGCACTTAAGCAATGCCAAGATCTGTAAAAGAAGTTCCACTAGTGGGGATCTCACTAATCTGCACGATCGCCAGCCGTTGGCTGTTGTGGTAATTGGGGCGGTCGTCGGCTTAAGTCAAACTTAAGTCAGTAAATTAAGGTAACAGCCGATCGCGATCGTTAGATTCTTTACAATAAAATGATTCGATACTGTTGTATCTATACAGCCATTCGTAACTCTGTCAACTGCAATGAACGCCAAAAAGAGTCGCCGCCGAGGAGTCGTACTCTCGTCAACCGGACAACAAAAACTCGAAACTGCCCGACGACAGTTTGAGAAAGCGGGTAATAACGGCGATAGATTCACCTTAGAAGAACTCAGCGAACGCACGCAGCTAGCAGTCAGTACGATTACCCGCGTGTTGGAATCCCAAATTGGGGTTGACAAATTAACCATCGACCAGTTTTTTGCGGCCTTCGATCTACTGTTGGAACGCAAAGATTATCACAGTCCAGAGCAGCTCGCAGCGGAGCAAAGTACTCCCGATCGGCCCGCGCCCACAGCGGCAGAGTCTGCGCTGGGGCCGATCGAGTCAAACAAACAAATCGTCGATTGGGGTGAAGCGATTCTCTGACGAGAGGCTTCGCCAACGATGTCTCGACTTTCTACGGCAGAGATCCCGAAATTTCGACGCTAGCAACTTGGATTGCTGCCGATGGCTGTCGGCTAGTTGGCATTCTGGGTATGGGTGGAATTGGCAAAACTGCCCTATCGGTCAAACTCGCCCAGCAACTACTTCAGAGCGACACGTCATTTGAATTTATTATCTGGCGCACCCTGCGTAACGCGCCACCATTGGAGTTATTACTCACCGATCTGATTCAAATCCTCTCTTGCCAGCGTGAAAGCTTGCCTGCATTGCCGATTTCATCACTTTTGAATCGCTTGATTCATTACCTCCGCCAGCATCGGTGTCTGTTGATTTTAGATAATGGCGAAACAATTCTCCAGGGCGGACAGTTTACCGGACTGTATCGCCCAGATTATGAAGCCTATGGCGAACTATTACGTCAAGTGGGAGAAATCGCGCACCAGAGTTGTGTGGTGCTAACCAGTCGGGAGAAACCGGAAACGATCGCCAATCTCGAAGGTGATAATTTACCCGTGCGCTCGTTTGCCTTAGCGGGATTGCCAGAGGATGATAGCGATCGATTGTTCGATGCGATCGGATTATTGCCATCGCCAATTGGCAGACGCAAACTGATTGAAGTTTATAGTGGCAATCCCTTGGCTCTGAAGATTGTCGCGACCTCAATTCGAGAACTATTCGATGGCAATGTCGATGCTTTTGTCAGCGAAGAAACGACAATTTTTAATGGTATTCGGCGGTTGCTCGATCGGCAATTCAATCGATTGATGCCGCTGGAACGACAAGTGATGAATTGGTTATCGATCGAGCGGGAGTGGGTAACGATCGCCAAATTACAGACAGATATCGTCCCCTCTGTGCCCAAACAACGGCTGATGGAAACATTAGAATCTCTATCGCGGCGCAGTTTAATCGAGCAAAAAAATGGTCGGTTTACTCAACAACCTGTCGTCATGGAATACACGACCGAACGGTTAATCGATCGTATCTGTGAGGAAATTCAGACGGTCGATCCCGATCTTTTGACATTTAATTCCTATGCTTTAATTCAAGCTACGGCCAGAGATTACGTGCGCGAAAGTCAAGTGCGAACGATCTTACAACCGATCGCCGATCGCGTGTGGCAACAGTTTCGCTCGGCGGCAATATTCGATCGACACATGCGGCAAATTTTAACAACAATTAAAAACTCAGAAATTGCATCTGTCAGCTATGGAGCGGGGAATCTGATTAACTTAATGCACCAACTCCAGCTCGATTTAACTGGTTACGATTTTACCGAGCTGGCAATCCGGCAGGCTTGCTTGCAAACTGTCCCGCTGCATCGAGTTAATTTGAGCGGTGCCCAGATAATTGATTGTCAGTTTGCCGAAACGATCGGGCCTACCTATTCGTTGGCAATTAATACAGATATCGATCGGCTGGCGATCGGTGGTGAAGATGGTACGATCCACATCTGGCAAGCATCAACAGGGCAACCCTTACTGACGATCGAGGCACATACTACCTTTATTTTTGCACTTACCTTCAGTCAAGATGGCCGAACTTTAGTCAGCGGTGGTATCGACTCGCTGCTGCGGTTTTGGGATGTTACTACGGGCACTTGCTTAGAGACGAGAAAGTTAGATGGTTCGATGTGGGGATTGGCGCTGAGTCCAGATGGTAAACTCCTCGCAGGAAGCACATCTAGCGAACATCGCGCCCTCTACGTTTGGGATGGCAGCAGTGGGGAATGCCTGAACACCTTGACCGGACACGACGCGCAATCTAGAGAAATGAAGTTTATTCCCTCGCCGCTGGCTGAGACTGGCTGGTTGCTAGTCAGTGGCTCTCATGACTGTACCCTCAAAAGTTGGGATCTCGAACGGGGTGATTGTCTGCGCACTCTGACCGGACATACCAGCATCGTGTTTACAATTGGCGTACGCCCCCAAGCAGATCTCATCGCTAGTGGCAGCTTCGACTCTACGATTAAACTCTGGAACTGGCAAACGGGCGAATGCGTGCGAACTTTAGTCGGGCATACCGCCGAGGTGACGAGTATCAGTTTTAGCCCCGATCGGCAACTGCTAGCGAGTGGCAGTAACGATCTGACGATTCGGATTTGGGAGGTGGAGACGGGAGAATGCCTCCAAGTATTGCAGGGACATCAAG
Organism: Chamaesiphon polymorphus CCALA 037; assembly: GCF_003003845.1. Lineage (GTDB taxonomy): Bacteria > Cyanobacteriota > Cyanobacteriia > Cyanobacteriales > Chamaesiphonaceae > Chamaesiphon > Chamaesiphon polymorphus. The sequence goes on from NZ_PVWO01000088.1 coordinate 11,335, forward strand.
ACCAAATTTGGAAAATAGCATTTACTATCGCTCCCCAGCAAGATGGCAGCAAACAACTCATCCTCATCAGCATCGGCTTCGATCGCACCATGCGATTTTGGCATATTTGCACTCTAGCGGCAACGCCACCACTGCCACTCGATTGCGTTTGACCCCCAAGGGCATCTCTTGGCTACTGTCGGTCACGATAGTTCCGTCAAGCTGTGGAATGCCGATTCCGGGGAGTGTTACCAGACATTATGCGGCCATACGGGGATTCTCGGTGCGGTTGCCTTTAGTCCCGACGGCAAGATCCTCGCCAGCGGTCGGAGCGATCTCACGATTAGACTGTGGGATGTCTCTACTGAAGAGTGTTTTCATGTCCTCACAGGTCATACCAGCGGCGTGACATCGGTATGCTTCCTCCCTGTAGATCCAGCTCGACCGATCGAGACACAACCCCAAATTCTCGTCAGTGGCTCTCATGACGAAACCATTCGCTTGTGGGATATCAAAACAGGTGAATGTGTGAGGATGTTCCGACCCGATCGACTGTATGAGGGGATGAATATTATAGGGATAACTGGACTGACCGAGGGATCGATCGCGACGCTGAAGAGTTTGGGGGCTGTGGAGCAATAACAAGCAGAATTTGACGATATTACCAGATTTAATTTTCCTTGATACTTCCCTTTTAGGACTGCATCTGGTTTCTGGCAAGCATTACCCTTCCCGATATACCAACTCTTGGAATCGCTCATTATCACGAATACGATCGAAATCTGGGTTATGTTTTGCTTCCCTTCTGCAAAGACGCGGTTTAATATCGATCGCTTTTTGTAAGTTCTCGATTGCCAGATCTACCTCATCTTGCAAGGCATGATAGCAAGCTTTAGCATAATAGCCAATCTCATGATTAGGAGCTTGTTCAATTACTCGATCGCACTCGATAAGAGCTTCAGTGTATCGACTAGCTCTTGCCAAAATAATGCCACGATTAGCCCTGAGCAAAACTTTTTTTGATTCTAATCTAATCGATCTATGGCAGTAATAGCTTCCTCAAATTTTTTGAGAAGACTTAACGTTAGCGATTGAGTGTTCAGGGTATCGAAATTAATGCCATCGATTTCAAAAGCACGATCGCACGCAACAAGAGATTCTTGATAACGCCCTAAAGCAAGTAATACAACGCCTCGACGGTTCCACGCACTAGCACATTGAGGATCGATATCGATCGCTTTTTGATGACTTTCCAATGCTTTCTCATATTGCTCTAACTCAGATAAAGCAACCCCTCGCTCTATCCAAGCATCAATAGATTCAGGATCGAGATCGATTGCCATCTGAGAACTTTTTAATTGCTCCTCATATCGTTCTAGCTCATATAGTGCATATCCTTGATTTATCCAAGCCTTAACAGATTTAGGATCGAGTTCAGTTGCTTTATGGTAACTTTTTAGAGCATCTTCGTATCTTTCTAGTCTTGATAGTACAAGTCCTTTATTTATCCAAGCATTAGAAGATTTAGGGTTGATATCGACCACTTTTTGATAACTTTTCAATGCTTCCTCATATCGTTCTATCCCAAGTAGGGTATAGCCTTGGCGATTAAAAGCATCAAGGGATTTAGGACTTAGTTTTATTGCTTGACCATAGCTTTCCAGTGCCTCTTCATATCGAGATAATTTGACAAGAGCAATTCCTATGTTTATCCAGTCTTTAATAGATTTAGGTCTAATTTCAATTGCTTTTTGACAATGTTCTAATGCCTCTTCATGTCGTCCTAACCTAATAAGTGCCGTAGCTCTATTTACCCAAGCATCGATAGATTCAGAATCGACATTAATTGCTTTTTGATAGCTTTCTAGTGATTCATCATGTTGTCCTAGATTAAGAAGAGCAGTTCCTCTATTTATCCAAGCATTAACATATTCAGGAACTAGGCTAATTGCCTGCTGAGAAGTTTCTAATGCCTCATCCTGTTGATTTAAATTAATTAGAGTAGCTCCTCTATTTGTCAATGCATCCACAGAATTAGGATCTAGGTTAATTGCTTGCTGATAACTTTCTAATGCCTTCTCATATTCCTCTAATCCAAATAAGGCAGACCCTTGAATATTCCAAGCATTTACAGATTTAGGATTGATTTCGATTGCTTTTTGTGATTTTACTAATGCTTCTTCATATCTTTCTAAATTAATAAGTGCATTTCCTAGACTTAGCCAAGCATTAATAAAATTGGAATCTAGATCGGTTGCTTTTTGTAAATTTATAATTGCTTTTTCATCTTGGTTGAGATTTAAAAATGTAACTCCTAGATTGGTCAAAGCTTCTACAGATGTAGGGTCGATTTCAATCGCTTTCTGAAAACTTTCCAACGCCTCCTCATATCGCTTCAGATTTAAGAATGCAAAACCTTGACCAATAAAGATGGTTGTATTTTCTCTATCCAGCTCCACCATTATTTGATAGCAATTCAGAGAATCTTTATAAGACTTTTCATCCATAAGTAAATTGCAAATATTTGAAGCTATGCTTATTATTATTCGATTGGGACAGCGATCGCGTAATTTATCTAACTGTTTTTTTGATTCTTTTAGCGTATCGATTTTTTCAATTGATTCGTTGTCTCGTAAAGACTTATAAATCAATCCAACACATTTGCCTAAGCCATGTCTGAGATCGCCAATATGTCCTAACAAATGCTGAATAGATATCTCTATTTGTCGTGAAATTTCTTCATTTCTCCGCTCCGAAAACGGTTTTTTATCTTCAGAATTGAACTCGTAATTTATTGGATAAACATGTAGAGCATGTGAAGCAAAAATAATACCCATTGATGAGTCATTGAAAAATTTGGTCGTTGCATTGTGTAGTAAATCTTTATTCTCGTCATTCATCTCTGCCTGAATGAAAGCAAAAGGAATACTAAATACATCTGGATAACGCAGATAAACTGCTGCAAACACATGTTCGATATATTGTATTAATCCTTCTTTTCCCTTGCCAAAAAGACCATAATAGAGAAATTCTATAATCGCTCCTCGCCAGTCCTCATCTTCATATGACTCTGGTAAAAGACATTGAACATCGAAAAGTTCATCCGCTTGTTGCTTAAAGTAGTCAGCAAGCAGAGCATTAGTTTTACGAAACTTAGTTCGATCGTCCTGAAAGTATGACTGCCTAAAGACATCCCTCGCCACATCATCTAAACAGTAGCGACCTTTTGTATGCTCCACAAAATCAGATTGTTTCAGCCATTCAAAATAAATTTCTGCGTTGTTAGCATCTTGTTGCAATCCGAAGACATCACTCTCTATCAAATGTCGAATCATAGATCGGTCAAACCACCGACAACAAGCAACTACTTGTAAAACTTTCTGTTGGGGAGTATCTAGTCCCTGTAGAAGCAGTTCGGCAATCGCTTGATTCCCTTGGAAAAAGTCAGGTTCTAAGCCTTTTTCTTTTCGATCTCGTACCCAGTTCAAATAATAGGGCAGACCTTTTGTTGCCTTATAAATTTTGGCTTGTGTACCACCATGTTCGATCCCAATTTGCTTGAGATATTCCTCTGTATCTTTCTTACTAAATTTAGTCAGATGTGTCTCATGAAGCAACTTCCGATCTTGATGGAGCTTGCGCCAATTCTCATCAGATTGTAGAGATCTCCGCCCTACAACGACAAGTCTCACAGACCCAGAAGACAGGGAAGTATCTTCGACTAAAGATTGCCACAGCCATCGATCTAGGTAAGATTGTGCTTTCTCATAAGTATCCAAAACTAGCACCAGAGATCTTCCTCTAGTCTGTGCGATCTGCATCATACTATTTGCAAATGCCTGCGTTAGCTTAGAGACAGGTTCCAACATCAAATCCTTTAGATCCGATCGATCCTTTGTTGCTGGGTGATTTCGCACTCGCTGCTGAATCCATTCTTGCAAACCTTCTGCATCCTCTCCTATCGCCGCTGATGCCAAAAAACTTGCACCTGAAACATCAAAGGTAATCGGCTTACTCGTTGTGGCTGTCAAACCGATTACCCCCGACCAAATCGATCGTTCAAACCAGCTTGTAATCTTCTTTGCTTCTTCGCTGCTACTTGCCGTGCCATCGATCGATTTTTGGCTCAACTCAAATAAAGTTTCCTCAAACTGCCGCTCCTGCTCTGTAAACCGATCGGAGATCGCTTGGCTACCCAAAAGATCGATCGCCTGCTGATGTAGCTTCCGCATCAATTTTAGCGGGGTTTCGATCTCACGAGTTTTCGCAAAGCAAATCTCTAGAAAATCAACTTCGTTGACATGGGCATCTTTTAATCGTCCCAGTAAGGTTGTTTTACCGACGCCACCAATTCCACAAATATTAAATAAGTAGGTGGGCGGGATAATAGTAAACTGGATGAAGATAGTTTAAGCATTTCTCGACAAGTAGGCGAAACCATTT
>NZ_PVWO01000516.1 GCF_003003845.1 Chamaesiphon polymorphus CCALA 037
AGCATAAACCCGCCCCTACGGTCGAGCTAAAAAAATTATGATGTAGATTTTTATGGATCTGTAGGGGCGGGTTTATGCTAAAAATTCTTGACTAGCACGATCGGGATCGAACGAACCCGCCCTCCCCACTAAAGATCCCAAAGAGGGGTTCTTAAATACACTGCCTTTCGGGCACCAATTTATCGAGCGACAAATAATGGATCTCGTGGATATCTACCCCGCCCTATGGGCACCCCTCCTGGGAGGGGATTTTTCAAGCAGCTTTTTAGGAATTATATGTAAGGGAAAAAACGATGTCTGAAATATTAAATGGTCGCACGATTCCCCAACGGGTACGCTATGCAAACGAATTAGTGCAGTCGCAAGCCATCGAGGTTGTGCCAAATCGACCCGCAGAGATAGTTGTAACTGATGAGGATTGGTCGGATACCGTTAAGGATGCGATCGAGGCTTTGCCGCAGATTTGGACGCGGGGCTTGCTGTATTTAATTCTGGGATTTACTTGTACCGTCCTCCCTTGGGCGATGTTGTCGAAATTCGATGAAACTGGTGCGGGGAGAGGGCGGATTGAGACTAAAGGTGCAGCTAATCGGCTGGAATCTGCAACATCCGGCTCGGTAATTGCCGTGCGGGTGCAAGAAGGACAATCGGTGAAAAAGGGGCAGATTTTACTGGAACTAGAATCTGATGCGGTGAGGGCGGAAATTCAACAATCGAAAACTAAATTAGAAGGACAGATGAATCGGCTCTCGCAATTAGGAATTGCCAAGAATCAAGTCTCGATCGCGATTGCCACCCAGCAGCAGCAAAACAAAGCCCAAGCTGTCGAAAAACTCGCTCAATTCGAGCAAGCCCAGCAAAATTTAGCCGCCAAAAAATCTAGCGCGCCATTATCAGAAAATCTCAAACTAATTCAACTCGATCGAGCTAATAAAATCCTGACAGATAGTAAGGCAAACCTGCTAATTCAACAAACTGAAAAAGCCACTCAACTTCGTCAAGCCCGCCAAAGACTAGCCGCTGCCAAAACAGCCCTAATTATTAATGATAGCAAATATCAATGGAGCCTCAAAGAACTCAAACGTTATCAAGGGTTGCGGGAGCAAGGCGGTATTCCCGAAGTAAAGCTAGTCGAAATTCAAGGCATTGCCAAAGAAATGGAACTTATGACAGCTCAATCTACCGCTGAAGTCCAATTAGCCGAGACGGGTATTAAAGAGCAAGAGATTAATTACACCAAAGTAATTTATCAACTCCAAGCCGATATTCGTCAATCAGAATCTAAACTACAAGAGCAAGATCGAGAATATCAACAAATTGCCGCACAGCAAAAAGTGGCGATTAAACAAGCCGAATCGCAATTAAAAGAACAGCAAGCCAATCGTGACAGTCTCATTCAAGGTGGTAAGCTAGCAATCTTGAAAAGTGAAGAACAACTCAAAGATCTCCAGTCCCAAATCGCTACTCTCAATAATGAAATCTCCCAAACCAAACAGCAAATTGCCGAATCAGAGCGGCAACTAGCCCAAAAAATCGTCCGCGCTCCCGTCGCGGGTACCGTCCTTCAGCTTCCATTCAAGCAACCTAAATCTTTCGTCCAAACCGGGCAACTCGTCGCCCAGATTGCCCCACAGGGTGCAGCTACGATTCTTAAAGTCCAGATGCCCAGTCAGAATACGGGGTTTTTAAAAACGGGGATGCCTGTAAAGGTGAAATTCGATGCTTATCCGTTTCAAGACTATGGCGTCGTCGAAGGCAAGGTGCAAATGGTGTCGCCCGATTCCAAGCTAGTAGATGCGGGAACTGGCAAGATTGAGGCATTTGAGGTGGATGTGATACTCGATCGCGATTATATCCAATCTCAGGGCAAACGCATTCCGCTGAATTTAGGACAAACAGCTACGGCGGAAGTAATTGTCAGGCAACGACAAACGATCGATCTGATTCTCGATCCGTTCAAGAAGTTACAACAGGGCGGCATTTAGAAAAATAATTACATCTATCTAGGTAAGGGTAATTCATGAAGCGGCTCGCGCTCGTCGGGTTTCCCGACGTAAAAAGCGAGACAAGACATTACCCCTACCTAAATGATTGGACATTAATACAAACACTCAGAATATTTTAGACAGGAGTACTTTAAAATGTCGATCGATACTAATATCACTACCAAAGATATCCTCGAACAACTCAAAATATCTCGTAAAATTCCCGAAATTATCGAACAGATTCTAACACGACGAATTGTCATAGCAGAAGCAGAAAAACTCGGAATTAAAGTAGAAATCCCCGAACTCCAAGAAGCTGCCGATCTATTTCGCGCTAAAAACAGGCTAATCAGTGCCAGAATTACCGAAAAGTGGCTAGAGATCAATCAACTCTCTCTCGATGAATTTGAAGCGATTATTCATCTAGAATTGTTGAGTAATAAGCTCAGGCAGATAGTATTGATAGATAAAGTAGAACAGTACTTCTACCAACATCAATTAGATTTCGATCGAGTGGTCATTTCTGAAGTTATCTTGGCGAATAAAGAACTTGCCACCGAGCTATATTATGCTATCCGGGAGGGAGAAATTAGCTTCCAAGATGTTGCGATTAAATACATTACCGATCCAGAACTCAAGCGCAAAGGCGGTTATCTGGGTCAAATCAAACGTAAAGACCTGAATGCGGGCTTGCGATCGATCTTTTCTGTTACAACTTATCCACAGGTAATTAAACCGATTGCCACCGCTCAAGGATTTCACCTAATTTGGCTGGAAGAAAAAATCGATGCTAAACTGGAGTCAGACATTTATGAAGAAATCCAATCTCAACTATTTACAGAATTTTTGAGAGAAAAAATAGCTAGCTCGATGACTAGCACAGACTCATAAAATAACATTGAATTATGAAAAGATGAGAGGGTGCTGGCAGTTCGAGCACCCTCTCGTCCTATTTAAATTTTAGAGATAAGCGACTGTTGAATATGTTGATGCAGCAATCGTGCGCCCAATTGTAATAATAACTGGAGTCCATCCTCCGTGTAGCTCCAGCTCATCATCAGATAAATCTCTCATAAAATTCTCTGAATCGCTAAATAGATCTGCCCCAGCAATACTAGTCAAGTCCTTTACTTGAATATCAGCCATATTCTTTGATTCCTAATTGATTGGTGTTGGTAGTATTTCCAAATAAGTAGATATAACTCAGTCGATCGAATAGATACTAAAGGTGGCATCGAAATTGGTGCCACATAGTCTGAGACTATCTTCCTATCGTTAGTCTGAGTTTAAACTCAGACTAACTTATTAAATATAAAAATTAGCAACGATTGGGAAGAAACCATCAAATGATGGATTGGCTGGTGTTGGCCAATTACTTACGATCGGAGGCGGAAGAATGGGTGCGATCGATCGACGTTTGCCTCCTTCTAAAGCTAGTTCGCATTCAGACAAGTCTCGAATACAACTATCTGAATTACCAAATAGATCTATTTCAGCAATACTATGTACTGCTAAGTCTTTTAACTTAATATTCGCCATGTTGCTTTATTCCTAATCAACTTGTTTTGTGTCATCGATCTCGTTCGAGTTCTATTTCGCAAATGCTATTCCTTCTCATCCCTCAATGCAAAGATGGCTCATAAATCATCCTTACATCGAGAAATGAATGTCAATTACTACTCGATCTTGACAATAGGGGGTGTTGGAATGGGGCGAGGACGGCAGAAAATAGATAGGCGAGCAGTAGGTACGGGAGCTTTTCCACCCTGAAGATCGAGTTCATCTTCAGATAAATCTTGCATGAAGCTATCTGAGTCATTAAATAAATCGAAGCCAGCGATGTTCCCTGCTAAATCTGTTAGTTGAATATTTGCCATTTTAGTTAGTCCTCAGATCGACTTTTACTATTTTTGAGATCGAATTAAATAGTTCTCCTACAAAAGTCTAAAATAAATCGATAGAGCCTATAAGTTTCAGTACATTCAAGC
>NZ_PVWO01000517.1 GCF_003003845.1 Chamaesiphon polymorphus CCALA 037
GCGATTTCACAAGACTGTTCTGGATGAAGGCGAGCACAATAAGTTAAGTGCATTAGTCGCCATGCGACAATTGAATAAGTTGCTAGTGCATTAAGCAATCTATCTTTTGTTTCTAGTTGGAGTTGCTCGATTTTGCATCCGCTCTTGAGTGTGTAATGAAATCTTTCGATTAACCATCTCAGACTATACCATCTGACACATTGCCAGACTTGGGCTAATGTTTCTACGGGTAATGTGGTCAGCAATAACCATCTAATTGGCTTAGCTTCCTGCGGTGGGTTAACTTCTTCGACTAAGATGATATTTAATTGAATCGGCTGATACTTACTGCGCTGTTTATGGTGTCTGGGCACCTCAATCTTTACTGCCATTGCTCGCACCGTTAAACATGCCGTTCTTAACACCCGCTCTGGGTTTCGAGGAATTTCAATGTTCATCTGCCCTAGCACCGCAGCTCCGACACTCATGTGATGACTGGCTCGAATCTGTTCTGGTTTGACTCGTTTGTTCGCCCATAGCCGATAGATACTTTGGCTTTGGGATTTACTCTCACTAGCCGCTTGTGGCACACTTTGCCCTGGATGCTTGCTCAAACATCTCACTACTTCCTGCACCCTTTTCCCATGCCAGCAATCATCAAATGCACTGTAATGAATTTCTTGGCTGCTCCAGTCTTGTAATCTTGCCATCTTTCTCCCTCACCAGTTACACTCGCTTTGTCTATTTTACAACTGGCTCCTCAATCCCCCTCCCTCCCGTTTGTGTGCGCCAAGAGAGAGGGGCTGGGGGTGAGGGCAAAAGGCTGGCATTTTACATTTAATTTCGCCTATCTACCTAACCGATCGATTATCAATTATCGATTCTTGAATCGCTACTCTTTGGTAAAATCCAAAACCGATACACCACATAGAGAATGATGCCAAAGACCGAGAGCGTAATCAGCGAAGTTATCAGTTGAAAGACAGTCTTAATCAGCGTCAGACTCAATAACCCACCCCCAGCGATCGCTAGCAGCTTACCACTAGCTGGAATACCATTAAACCACTCCAGAAACTGTTGATAGCTGCGTTGCAGCGCATCGATTCCAAAACTAGGCGCATCGACATCGATTTGATTGAGAGATTCCGATCCGGATGTAGTAGCGCGATCGATCTCGATTTTCAAATCGCGAATGCGGCGTTGCCAATCTTGAGGTTGTGGGGAAGTCATGTCGAAGGAGTAGATGGGTGGATGAGTGGATGGTAGTTACAGAGCGGGCGTTTTAATGGCGATCGAGATCTAGTTCTACATTTCTAGCTCATCTGAGCTGAGAAATTCTGTAAATTGCGAAACTATAATTTCTCGATCGAGATGATATCTTAGGGTCGATCGCTTACGATGAGCGAGTTATGTCTCAATCTGGCATCACTTCAACTGCAACCACATCGATCGTGTCAGGTGGAGTATCCCGCAACAATTTACCACGCTCGATTTTGAGTGATTCACCACAATTGGCACATTGAATTTCGCTGCCATTAATGCCTTGAAGTGGATAACTGCACACCGGACATTCAGCTTGGACGATACTGCGGCGCAACCACCAAAAGAATCCCAAAAATCCAACCATGGGGGTAATAATGACCAATCCCACCACGATCAGTGCCGATTTTACGACCCATCCTAATCCTAGGCTACCCAATAACAGACAGATTGCCACAATCGTCAGCCAGGATTGAAACCGAGGTAGATTGACTTGAAATAGATTAGGGCTGTTGTTGTTCACTCAAAGTAGCTCCATAGAACTGGAAGCCTAGTCATTCTCGATCTTTACCGTGCGGGTCGAGAATCGTTGACGCAGCCTCTCTAAAGCAGAATCGCCGATCCATCTAGGTCGAGAAATTTGTTCCATTCTCTAGTTTATCAGGAATTTCCGGCGATGTTAGGGTCGGTTTCAACAGTAGGAAATCCGCACATCATACCTTCTCAAGACTAGACTGGGGATCTCGATCGTCTGCTCTGTTTGCAAAAAGTCGTTTTGCAGAAAGTCATTGGTGTTTAAAATTGGCTCGATCGGTCGATCGAGCCAATTTTAATGTGCCATCGCCTGACTATCTTTCACCCAGCCGATTTGAGGTACGAGCGCGATATTTTCGCTCGAAATAATCTAGACGTTGGGTACTATTTACCTAAGCATTTTGAGTAACTAAGCCCCAGATGAAGATGACAACCATCGAACCTAATACGGCACAAATAAACGAGAAAAGCGAGCCGCCACCAGCAGCGGCTAAAGCAAGTTTTCCCGTCGTTATAAATGTATACAAAGAACCACCGACAAACGCACCCACAACGCCTAGGAGGCTGGTTGCAATGATGCCACCACCCTGACTTCCAGGATAAATCAATTTAGCGATCGCGCCAGCCACTAAGCCAAGTACCGCCCAACCAATAAGATTCCACATAGCATTAATTCTCCTACTCTAAAGTTTAGATAGATGCTTTATTTTTACCCATTTAAATCGAGTATTAGATATGTCTTGAAGCTTCTGTTTTTCTTATTTTAACCGATCGCCTCGGTCGAGGTCTGGGCGGTTAATTAATTCTTAATTTTTAGCTCCAAAGCCAGTCTTTTTCGGCTGAGACTTGGGTTTGGCTTTATCTTTGCTCACTTCTGACACTGCCGATTGAAACAATTCGTGTAAGTGGACGGGAACGCTAGCGATATCTGGTAGATCTGGCTCTAAATATTTATTAAATTTAGTCAAGATCGAATCGAGATCGGCAGTCAGATTAAAATTGGGCAGATCGAACATTTGGCCGATCGCTTGTTGCAACTGCTGGGGATACCGCTCGGCCAATCGTCGCCAGACAAAGGCATTCATCTGCGGGTTGGTCAAACATTTGCGGATAAAGTTGAGATCGGTGAGGCTATAGTGCGTCTCGATCGGTGTTAGCAAGGTTTGAAGCTGGGGATAATCGGCTAAAAACATCTGCCCCCAATAGGGATGGCTCATCGCGGTGACGGCGGCTGCCGATTTGAGGTGCGCGGGGAGTTCGACCTTGGGGGAAACCATCTTCTCTAAGCTGGTTTTTTGCCCCTTGGCGGCTTCTGAATTATCCGCACCGAGGGTTTCGGTCATAGCTTGCAAATCTTCGGCACTGACCCCCGCATCGCTGGCCAGATCGGCGAGCGATTTGGATGAATCGATCCCAGCGGCGGCTAACTGTTTTTCGACCATCCAATTTTGAAATTCGCCGATGCGCGCTTGCAATTGATGTCCGGTTAAGGTCACTTCATCGCTGCCAAAGAACTCGACAAAGCGATCGTGATAGACTGCTACCGATTCCCAGGCTGCGGCCAAAGCTTCGGGAGCATCGCAATAAAGATAATGCGGATAATTTTGGCGAAAAGTCCCGATAGCTACTGCGAGTTTCGGACGACCCAATCTACCCAAGGACACCCAGGGAGTCAAGATCGCCCAATCGATATCGACAATCGGACTGAGTTGCGCGATAATTACCTCGCCCACTTTGAGTCTATTCATGGCAGCTTGGGCAGCTTCGTCGCTAAATTGAATCCGGTAATGTCTGGCGGTCAGCCAATTCATCACTTCTAAGCCATTCGGAAAGATTTGGACGATCGCGACTAAACCGACAAAGCTCCGCCGCCAACTGCTGACGAGCTGTCGATCTTCAAGGCTCAGATCCGATCGACTAGCGAGAAATAAGTCTAGCGGAGTTTTACCATCTACCTCACCCTCGATCGCAAATCGATGTACCAGCAGTTTGCGCTGTCCGGGATCTAACTGGGGATGGCGAGCTATTTGCTGGGCGGTGTAGCTTTCTAGGCTACTAGCTAAAGCGGGTGTGGTTTGAATCAGATCGATAATTGCCGACCACAACAAGCCAGCACGAGCGAACAAAGGATCGAACATATCGTGTTTATGAGTGGGGAGTGGAGAGTTGGCTACCGCGTACCGACAAGTCCACTAG
>NZ_PVWO01000089.1 GCF_003003845.1 Chamaesiphon polymorphus CCALA 037
GCCTAAAGCCTAAAGCCTAGAGCCTAAAGCCTACATTACGGCTTAGCCAGCTTCAAAGTCTGCGCGATCGCGCGATCGAAATTAGTGACTAGTTTAATAGATAACGGCAGAAATCCTTCAAGTCGATCGAGGTCTGGTTCCAATACTCGCCAGATAATCGTCATCTGCGGATCGCGAGCCAAATATTGCATCACTTGTTGACAACTATCGATCTCACTGCCGACAAAATTCACCAATAAAACATCGATTGGTGGTGAGTTGGTACGCTCGCCACCATTGACATTCACGCCAATGCGATCGAGAGCGATCTGGATTTCTTCGCTACAGGCGGGATCGACAACGATACATTGTCCCACTTGCCCACCGCCTTGAGCGATCCCATCCAACATTGCTAGAGCCAAACCATTGCCACTACACAGAATCCCGATATTCCCGACTTCATTAAATAGCGGAGATAAAGTACCCAATCGATTGCGAGCGACATCCACCATCTGCCAGGGTTGAAGATTTGGGTGTCTGCCTACAGCATAGTGGTTGACACTAATTTTGCCATCTAAGGCCATTACGGCACCATCCCGATCGACACCCAGCGGATTGATCTCGACCAAATCTAAATCTTGCGCTCGCATCAAGAGGTACATCTTCTCGATAATTTCGCTCACAGCCAACATGATCTCACCTTTGAGTCCCATTTTCAAAGCGAGCTGCCGCGCGTAAAAAGAGGAAAACTCTTCATAGACGACTACCTGATGAATGCGATCGAGAATGGTATTGACATTCATCCCGCCATCTGTAGAGCCGAGTAATACCGGACGGCAAGCTAATCTGTCGATCACGATCGCTAGATAAAACTCCTGGCTTGTATTGTATTTCGCCTCTGCTAACAGCACATGGGGATATTCCCCCAAAATCGGCAAATTGAAGATCGTCCGGGCTGCGGCGATCGCATCGATGGTATTCTCGACAAATCTAATCCCCCCAGCTTTGCCCCGATTGCCGACGCTAACTTGCGATTTTAATACTACTGGATATGGAATCCGCAATGCCTTGAGATCCCCCGGTCGATCGATCCGTTGGGACGGCAATACGGGAATGCCAACATCCGCGAACAATTCTTTAGCCTGGTACTCTAATAAATCCATGCAACGGGATAGGGGTAGATGGGTAGATGGGTAGATGGGTAGATGGATAGATGGGTAGATGCTAGGGTTTAGAGTTTAGCCGTAACAACATGGCATCTTTATTCGTACCTTATCATTACGAAAATTGCTAGGAATTTTAACTGGCAAACGGAGTCTAAGTGGGGGCTAATCTTTGGCTGGTGGTACTACATTATATTCTCCAGTCGGACTAATCGTTACTTTACCACCAGTAGCTCTGATTTCGGCGATTGCCCGCTCGATCGCCAGATCGTCTATTGCCGTACTCAACACCATGCTCCAAGCATCAAATCGAGCCTGTTTGCTATTGGGGTTGCGCGCTAAGAAATTGGCGGTAGCTTGGGAAACCTGCGCGGCAGTAAGACTCTGCGGATCTGTATATTCTCTCGCCCAGTTCGCAGCCGTTTGCATCGAATTGCGAGCGGCAGTCACATCTCCTAAAAATATTAACTCATCGACACCCTTGAGTCTCCAAATATAGTAACTGCGCTCGGGCACTTTGGGCGATAGTGACTTTAACCCGCGATTCATCAGATCGACCGTTCGCTCTGGTTCACCAGCATAAAGTGAGCCAGTACTCGACAGATAATAATAACCATAGAGAAAGCGGGGGTCGAGATCGAGGATCGTATCAAAATAATCGAGCGTCGCTCCATAGCCAGCTTTTTGCCTGACTTTTGTATCGCCAAAGTATTGGACAAAATCCAAAAAATACCAGTTAGCGATCGTATTCTTATATCCAAATGTCGGTAGTACTTTGGCGATCGAGAGTCGAGCTTTAATTTGAGCTTCTTCGCGCGCTAGCACGTCCTTATCCATATTTTTACTTTGATGCTTGAGCGTAGCTAATTGGGGTGTTTGCATATGTATTACAATTGCAAATGCTCCCAAGATCCAGCCAACTTGCACGATGAGGGTCGGCGATAGCTGGGATAATTTCGCTCTAAATTTATCTCCCAGTGAATTTTGGATAGATACTGACATAAATTGGTTAACTTCGCTCCAAAATGATAGTTAATAGCTGAAAGTTGGTAACTTAGAAGAATGGCTGGAGTTAGATGACCCTTGGTCTGCCTTCAGCAATCGAGACATCCAGGCTACACACCCCTATTACCAGGAGTAAACTGAAATCGTGGAAAACAACAAAAAAAGTACATTGACAAAAATAGTTGTAATTGGCTCGGGCATATCCTTTCTCGGTGGGAGTATATTGGGAATTGGCGGTATGATTAGCAGTTCTCTCGATCGACCCGCTGTTAATGAAAATGCCGCTCAATCTCAGAATGCCCAACTTCAAGCCGAAGAGAAAGGTTTTGCCACAGTTTTGCAACGCGAACCAAATAATCAAACTGCACTCAAAGGCTTGGTATCAAGTAGAATGCGCCGAGGCGATATCCTGGGTACTAAAGCCGCGCTCGAACGACTCGTCAAACTCAACCCCACCAACACTCAGTACAAAGAATTACTCGACGCCATCAACAAACAGGTAGCTGAAAGCAAAAATGTGGGTACTCTAAAACCAACTGGATCTCAGCAATCAGCACCAACGCCTAAGTAGCCTGGGGATAAATTCGGAAAGTCTTAGAGTTTATGGCTAGCTATAAATCTTTTGATTTCGCCTGGAATAGCAGAGCATCTTCCCCCGATTGCTGAGATACTCTCCTCTTTCAACCTCTAACTGTCATCCGAACAGAAGCATCCATATGAATAATGAAGTTAATAATTCTGAACTGAATTTTTTAATTCCTCCAGAAATTAAAAATGACGATTTTTACGCAATTATTCAGCAGCTTGCTAGAACAGAAGATATTCAGACAGTCTTAGAAATTGGCTCATCATCAGGTGGCGGTAGTACAGAAGCCTTTGTCACAGGACTGAGAGAAAATCCAAATCAGCCACAGCTTTTTTGTATGGAAGTTTCACAGGCTAGATTTACTGAATTAAATAAGCGGTATGAATGTGAAAAATTCGTCAAGTGTTACAATGTGTCTTCTGTTGCAATTGAAGAATTTCCATCCCGGACAGAAGTCATCGATTTTTACCATAATAGTAATAGCAATCTAAATAAATTTCCCTTAGAGGTTGTATTAGGATGGCTCCAACAGGATATTGACTATGTCAGGAATGCTGGGGTATCGGCAAATGGCATTAGAAAAGTAAAGCAAGACAACCAAATCGAAAATTTTGATTTAGTATTAATCGATGGTTCTGAATTCACTGGGGTTGCTGAGCTAAAAGAAGTGTACGGTAGCAAATTCATTTTATTAGATGATATTACTACTTTCAAAAATTATGTAAATCATCAACAGCTTCTTGCAGACCCTAATTATATTCTAATCGGTCACAATACCTCGATTCGGAATGGTTACTCAGTATTTAAGAGGTTGACTGATGCCAATGATAACTTAGCACCTCATGAATATTCAGAGCGAATGCTACTGAAAAAACTAGTGAAACCTGGAATGTTAGTCTTTGATGTAGGTGCAAATATTGGAGACTATTCAATTATTCTTAGTAGACTGGTAGGGAATTCTGGCACCGTGCACACATTCGAGCCTGCTTCCAGTACTTTTAAGAAGTTAGAAGAAAGATTGAGAAAATCTAAATGCAGCAATGTTAACGCACATCAAAAAGCAACTTATTCAGAGAATATTCCAATTGTTTTTAATGAATTTCCAGAAGATTTCTCAGTCTGGAATAGTATCGGCAAGCCAGAAATGCTTAATCCTAATGGATCGGGCGAGTGCGTGCCAATTGTTAACACAGAGATTGTAGAAGGAATTACATTAGATTATTTCTGCCAAAACAATGGTATCGAAAAAATAGATTACTTAAAAATTGATGTAGAAGGAGCTGAAAGTGATACCTTAGAAGGTGCGGTGAAGTTGCTGGGAAATAGAGCAGTTGGATATATCCAATTTGAAATATCTCAGAAAATGTTGGAAGGATTGGATCGGACTGCTAATGCCACATTCAATATTTTGAGAAAATATGGATACGAATGTCATCGGATTACTAAGGATGGAAGTATTGGAGAAGAAGTAAGTAGCTCTAATGCTTTCTATGAAAACTATATTGCTTTTCCATCTCTACCCATTCATTTTTTTACTATTGTTTTAAACGGACAACCATATCTTCCTTACCATATCGATATATTCAAACAACTTACTTGTCAATGGCACTGGCATATTATTGAAGGGGTCGCAGACTTAAAACATGATACTGGATGGAGTATCCAGCTAGGTGGTAGTATAAGTGATAACATTCATCGTAATGGTTTGAGTAATGACGGAACTACAGAATACTTAGACAACCTAGCTCAACTATACCCGGAAAATATCACCATTTATAGAAAACCAGTAGGCATTTTCTGGGATGGTAAACGGGAAATGGTAAATGCACCTCTGGCCAATATTCAAGAAGAATGTTTACTGTGGCAGATAGATGTAGATGAATTATGGACGTTGGATCAATTAAATATTACGCGACAACTATTTATCAACAATCCTGATAAAACTGCCGCATTCTATTGGTGCTGGTATTTTGTTGGAGAGCAGTTATTAATTAGTACCCGTAATTGTTATGCTCAAAATCCTAGCCAAGATTGGCTGCGTACTTGGAAATATAAACCAGGAGCGTTTTGGGCAGCACACGAGCCACCAGTATTAGTGGCACAAAGTAGTGATGGCGAACACAAAAACTTAGCAGCAATTAATCCTTTTTTACATCAAGAAACCGAACAAGCTGGGCTAGTTTTTCAGCATTTTGCTTATGCAACCAAAGAGCAATTGCTATTTAAAGAACAATATTATGGTTATCAAAATGCTGTTTATCAGTGGTCGAAGTTACAAGACGTAACTAAATTCCCAGTCTTCTTACGAGACTATTTTTCATGGGTTGGCGATAGTACTCAAGTTGATAGTGCGAGTGCGCTAGGTATCATACCAGTTGCTAAAAAAGAACACGACACCGATCGCTGGCGATTCTTACAGCCAGAGGAAATAGAGATACAAGCCCAAAAAATTAACAAGTCAACACCGAGAATAATAGTTGATGGAGTATTCTTTCAACTTTATCAGACTGGTATCGCTCGCGTCTGGAGGTCATTACTAGAAGAGTGGTCTCAAACCTCTTTCATCAAAAATATAGTTGTTCTAGATCGAGTAGGTACAGCTCCCCAAATACCTGGAGTTACTTATTGTCAAATTCCCGCCTATGACTAT
Organism: Chamaesiphon polymorphus CCALA 037; assembly: GCF_003003845.1. Classification (GTDB taxonomy): domain Bacteria; phylum Cyanobacteriota; class Cyanobacteriia; order Cyanobacteriales; family Chamaesiphonaceae; genus Chamaesiphon; species Chamaesiphon polymorphus. The sequence continues at coordinate 5,384 of NZ_PVWO01000089.1, forward strand.
AAGAATATCGATACCGATCGCCAGATGTTGCAGCAAGTCTGTGATGAATTAGGTGCAGATTTATTCATCTCTACCTACTACACCACACCGCTGGAAACTCCTTCGGTATTCATGGGTTATGACATGATTCCAGAGGTATTAGGAGCCGATCTGAATCAACCAATGTGGCAAGAAAAACGCCGCGCGATCGAACATGCTTCTGCTTATATAACGATATCTGAGCATACAGCTAAGGACTTAGTTGAAATTTACTCAAATATCGATCCAGATACAGTGACAGTCGCTCATTGTGGCGTTCAGTCTATATTTCAGCAACCAAGTGTAACTAATCTGGCTGAATTTCGCTATAAATATGGCATTGCTAAGCCTTATTTTGTAATTGGTGCTCCAGGTGGGTATAAAAATATCGAGTTATTCTTACAAGCATTCGATCGACTACCTACTAAGTCAGGCTTCGACATTATTATGACTGGCGGTCACATATTGAGTCAGGAAGATCGACAGTATAGTTTCGGTACGAATGTTCATTATTTACGATTAGATGATTTCGAGTTAAGCCTTGCTTACGCAGGTGCGATCGCATTAGTTTATCCTTCTAAATATGAGGGTTTTGGCTTGCCGATCGTCGAAGCAATGGCTAGCGGTTGCCCCGTGATTACTTGTCCGAATGCTTCAATTCCCGAAGTTGCTGGTGAGGCAGTTATCTATGTATTTGATGACGATATCGATGGGATGGCGGAAGCTCTATGTGAGGTACAAAAACCGCAGCTAAGGGCAGCTTTGATTGCAGCAGGTTTGGAACAGATAAAACAGTTCTCTTGGTCTAAAATGGGAGATATTGTTAAAGATGTTTTAATCGCACAAACCTTAACTCATCTGCCATTGAGCGATCGAAATCTAATTATTTTCCCCGATTGGTCGCAAGATGAAGAAGTGTTAGGGGAAGAGATTGCGAATGTTTGCTATAACCTAGCTCAAAGTTCGGAATTCGATCGACCGACTTTATTAATCGATACTACAAATGCTAAAGATATTGAATCTGTTAATGTCTTAATATCAGGTATTGCCATGAATCTTATGATGGCTGCCGATCTAGATATTACCGAACACTTAGAGATAGCTTTAACTGGAGAACTATCATCGATTCAGTGGGAATCTTTATTACCTAAATTGCACAGCCGAATTAAATTAGAGCTAGAAGATGCTCGATCGCTTGCATCATCTGGAGCCAGTCTACTAAGTGAAATCGATCTAGTTGCATCTCCAGCTCTAGTCTCAGTATAGTTCTCCCATCTGCTGGAGGAGACAGTAAAAACTGGTTATTAATTTTACCGCGCTCTCATCCTTAAGCCCGATCTTATCATTGTGAATTCCCAAATAAAAGGAGATATATCTATCTCCTTTTTTATTTATCCAAATTTCCAAATAAAAGATGAGTAGATAAGATCGCTCTGTCAGGTTGCGATCGAGCTACAAATTGGTAGAAATTGCGCCAACGGGGCAAGTTGGGATACATTGTTCGCAAACGATACAACGCGATCGCGTAAAGTTAAGTTTGAAAGTATCGGGTGCGAGATTGAGAGCCTCAGTCGGACATACGCCAGTACACAACCCACAATCGACACAGACCTCTTCATCAACATATATTTCCTTATTCGCCGTCGAAACTTGAATGCCTTGAGATCGCATCCACTCTATGGCTGCATCGAGTTCGTCAATGTCCCCAGCCAGTTCTACTACTAATTTCCCAATTTGGTTGGGTGCTACCTGCGCGCGAATGATGTTAGCCGCGATATTAAAATCTTTAGCCAGTCGATATGCAACTGGCATCTGAATAGTACGTTTGGGAAAGGTCAGAGTTACCCGTTTTTTCACGATTGTAAGGAAGAGAGGGAATACGCACTCGCTATCGATCGCATTTTAAGGCTTAACCGAGTCAAAGAGAATTTTTAGCTGATTAAATTTTAATCTCCTATCCCCTATTCCTTACCCTTAACTTGAAAGTCTGACTTACCACCAGTTTTACTCACCAAGCGGATATTCTCGATCTGCATCGACTTTTCCAAAGCTTTAGCCATATCGTATAAAGTTAAAGCCGCGATCGATACCGCCGTCAGAGCTTCCATTTCCACACCAGTTTTGGCTTCAATCGTCACTGTCGATCGGATCGAAATTCCTGGCAAATCTCGATCGGGAATTAACTCTACCGCGACCTGACTTAAAGGTAGAGGATGACACAGCGGAATGAGATTGGCTGTCTGCTTCGCCGCCATGATACCCGCAATCCTCGCGACACCTAAAACGTCACCCTTAGGGGCATTGCCCGCTAGAATCGCCTCTAGGGTACTAGCAGACATGCGGACTCGACCTTCGGCAACAGCCGTGCGCTTAGTCACGACCTTTTCAGCCACATCTACCATCTTCGCTTCTCCCCGATCGTTTAAATGCGTGAGCTGGGAATCTAGCTGAGATTCAGTCCAACTGGAAAAATTTTGCATGATTACGCTAAAGTATGTTATATTGGTTTGCTGGCTAGGGCGAGTAGTTTAGTGGATAGAGCGTCCGGCTACGAACCGGAAGGTCGGGGGTTCGAATCCCTCCTTGCCCACTAATTTAAGCTAAAAGGTTCGAGTGTAGTAATCTCGAACCTTTTTAGTTTTTTCATCAGTTGGGAAAAGGTATGTTATAATAAAGAACGGACTAGGGCAAGTAGCTCAGTGGATAGAGCTTCTGACTACGGATCAGAAGGTCGGGGGTTCGAATCCCTCCTTGCTCATTAAATTTTACAACTTTTACTACCTACCAAAATTGACCTAGCTAGATTAAGGTATGAATTGCCCCTACCTTAAATTCATACCGATCTCGTAATGTAATGATAAATCATACTCAATACTTCTCGGCTAAGTTAGCCACCGATTAAAATCGGTCGATCTCAAAGTGAATCTAGCAGCACTGAGACAATCCTCAACCTTAACTGAAACTGAAGTTATTTAGCTTCGGGATGAGTATCCAGACAACTTTCCCCATCCATCCGACCGATCCTGCCGATCATCTGATACAAACGTCCAAAATCGCGCCTGTCGAACTTGAATACCAATCGCGGCAGATCGACGGTCGGATCGTCAGACTCTTGAGGTAGAGCGGTAGTTTGAACGATTTTACCGTTAGCTGCTAAGTCACCAAATTCTTGATTGAGCAACTCTAGATCTCCATCGCAAATGGCCACTTTCAATCGCATCACAAACATATCGCCAACGTAACGGCTAGAGTGATATACCTGATAAAAGTTCCGAATCGCCTCTGCTGCGACATGAATATCATCAGCGATCGTATATAAATTTAGATCTCCTGGACTAATCAACCCCGTTGCGGCTAAGTGCTGGCGCAAATAAGCGTCCCAATCGCGCCAATATGTACCGCCAGGACGATCTAGTAAAACGATGGGAACGGGGCCGTATCGCCCGGTTTGACACAGTGTGAGCGTTTCAAGAGCTTCATCTAACGTTCCAAATCCACCTGGAAACAGCACAACGGCATCGCTTTCTCTCAAGAAAAATAACTTGCGCGTGAAGAAATATTTAAACGCGATCGTTTTTGGATCTCCCAAAATATATTTATTCGCGCTCTGTTCGTAAGGAAGCTGAATATTCAAGCCAAAAGAATTTTCCGATCCGGCTCCAGCATTGGCGGCTGCCATAATCCCACCACCAGCACCAGTAATGGTCATAAATCCCTGCTGGGTGATAAGCTGTGCGAAATCATAGGCAAGCTGATATTCAGGCACTGTCTCGCTAGTGCGCGCCGAGCCAAATACTGCGACCTTGCGAACGTGTCGGTAGGGATAAAATACCTCGAAGGCTCTCTCCATGTCACCGATAGCCGCACTTAGAATCTTCCAATCCAACCTGTCAATCTCAGATTCAGATAGCCGTAAAATTGCTTCTAATGCCCGCTGAATCCACTTACCATTACTCATGCTGGGTAAGCGATCGATCGTAGCCGAGAGATTATCTTTGAGTTCGGATAGAGCATCCATAGGTTTAATTCAAAATTAATTGGCTGGTGCCCAGTTACTCTTAAAAGCCTAAATACTTACCAGTACGCATTGAAAAGCGTCTCTAGCCTAATCTAGACTGAGACGCTATTTAACTAGGCATACGAGAATATCGATCGAGCATACTATTCTTGGAATTAGTCAGCTCCCATTTTGATTTGCATCTGACAGATTGCCAGACATAAATGGTACAGCGATCTATCTACTGCTAGCCCCAATCGTCTGAGCCAACTGAAACAGAAGTTACATCTTCTCAATTTCGATCGAGGATTTAGCTTGCTATTTAAACTAGGCTAATTGCAATATTTAAAGATATTTTTCGACAGTATTGGAAAGAGTTGCTTTGGGAACGGCACCGACCACAGTATCAACTTTTTGACCGCCTTTAAAAATCATCAGCGTGGGAATACTCCGAATGCCGTATTGACTGGCAACGTTGGGATTATTGTCAGTATTAAGCTTGAATACTTTGATTTTGCCTTCATACTGGGCGGCGATTTCATCCACTACAGGGCCGACCATTCTACAAGGACCGCACCAAGGTGCCCAGAAATCCACTAATACTGGAATCTCACTATCCAGGACATCTTCCTTAAAAGAACCGTCTGTAACTTCGACTGCTGACGACATGGCTCCAATCCTTATTTTACCTAAGTTTGTTCGGTTTGTATGCAATTTTACCATATGAATCAGGGGTAGAGGGTAGAGAGTAGGCGGTAGGAAAATAATTCGTAATTACCTTCTCTTGCCTATTCCCCACTCTCTACCCCCTACTCTCTACATTAGTAGGTTTCAACGTGCCAACGACCAGCACGTTTCATTTGAGAGCGGTAATCAGCCCATTTGACATTGGACTTGCTAGCGGCTTCAGTGAGTGCCGCATCGATACCCGTTTCCATCCCTTTGAGTCCGCAGATGTAAACGTGAGTTTTCTCGTTTTGAATCAAAGACCAGAGTTCGTCCGCATTTTCAGCGATCCGATCTTGGATGTACATCTTGCCACCCTGTGCATTTTTCTGTTCGCGACTGACGGCATAAGTCAGCTTGAAGTTGTCAGGATATCTGTGTTGAATTTCTTCGAGTTCGCCTTTGTAGAGGATGTTGGGAGTAGTTGCTACGCCAAATACCAACCAAGCCAAACCTTTGAATTGATAGTCGGGATTGGCATGACGCTCGTTATCCTTAAACATCCGCCACAGGTAAGCGCGGAATGGTGCGATTCCCGTTCCTGTTGCCATCATGATCACTGTTGCTTCAGGATCTTCGGGCAAGAGCATTTCTTTCCCAGTGGGGCCAGTAATCTGGACATCATCGCCCGGTTTGATATTGCACAAGAATGTCGAACAGACACCTTCAACTTCTTTACCAGTTTTCTCGTCTTTGTACTCTAATTTGCGCACGCACAACGAGACAGTTTTGTCATCGACATCATCGCCGTGACGGGTGCTCGCGATTGAGTACAGACGAATTTTATGGGGTTTACCTTTATTATCTTTACCAGGAGGAATAATCCCGATACTTTGGCCTTCAAAGTACCGTAAATCTCCAGCGGAAATGTCAAATTTCACATGTTGAACCATGCCGATGCCACCTTCAGCCAGCAGATTGTCATTGGAAATACATTTACCAACGAACGGAGCATTGGGGCGATAGATATTGACCGGAACATCTGCATGTTTTTTAACAGCAGGTGCGGGTGCAGCGGCTGCTGTTGGTGCTGATTCGTTACTCTGAACCGGAGTCTCGTCACTGGCTGTGGAAACTGATTCTACTGTCGCTGAAAAAGGACGAATACTGAGAATTTTGCCACCTAATTTGGCAATGCGGCGCATTTCTTGATTCATCCGTTGATAAGGAACGGTAATGAACGAGCTACCGCTACGACGGATCTTGTTACTATTGCCCTCTGAAGATTGTGTATCGCGTAGACCGATAACTTCGTAGACAAACAGACGATTATTTGCTGCTGAGTTACCAGCACTACCGCTTAGACTTGAATTGTACATTGCTATTTTATATCTCCGAACCCCAAATATTAGGTGTCATTATAACTTTAGTTACTTCAAATATCACTCGTTCCCGCGAGCCTCTCCATCGGGAGATGCTTCGCTGCTAGCTGTTAGACTAGAGTGCAGACAACCTGTCGCTATATAAACATATTCCAGTCAGGATACCGTAGCTACGCCCCATTACACAAGAGCGATCGGGCGAGTTTCCCAAATTGAGCGGTCTTAGGTCGATTACCTACTGCGAGCGCGGCTGCGCCAACGGGGATCGCCGCCGTCACATGCTAGATTCGGCTTGATTCATCGCGCTCCAATGTTTGGTTGTCTATCGATCGCGATCTCTGCGCTCCTGCTTCGGCTATAATGTTGTCTGGGTAATAGTTTTTACATTACAGACACACGCGATCTAGCCGAGCTGAATATAATTAAGTTAATGGTAGCTATCGCTACAGAAGTGTGCTTAAATTAGGATTTTATACCTGAGAGATCGCCATCGAATGCCGATTCGAGGGATAATTGCACTAGCTCTTGACATCGACCGATTTTCTCCAGTGCCAAATACTGTACCCATGGAAAATTAGTTTGTGTCTGGTTCGATTGGGATAGCGGTTTGAGGTAAAATTTTATTTCAAAGAACTAGAACTAAATACTTACAAAAGATTTCAATATATAGAGGATAGCTATGACAAAGGTGGATCGCGTGGTAATAATTGGGGTTGCTGGAGACTCCGGCTGTGGTAAGTCAACGTTTTTACAACGGATTATTGACTTGTTTGGGGAGAGTTTCGTGACGGTAATCTGTTTGGATGACTACCATAGTCTCGATCGATACCAGCGCAAAGAGCAAAAGGTAACAGCACTCGATCCGCGTGCGAACAATTTCGACCTGATGTACGAGCAAATCAAAGCTCTTAAAAGCGGTCAATCGATCGAAAAACCAATTTACAACCATGAGACTGGTTTGATCGACCCTCCCGAAACAATCGAACCCAATCACGTAGTTGTAATTGAAGGTTTGCATCCACTCTATGACGAAAGAGTCAGAGGTCTGATCGACTTTAGCGTCTACCTCGATATCACCGATGATGTCAAAATCGCTTGGAAGATTCAAAGAGACATGGCCGAGCGCGGTCACAGCTACGATGATGTCTTAGCTGCAATCGAATCTCGTCGTCCTGACTTTGAAGCATACATCGAGCCACAACGCGGTCATGCCGATGTTGTAATTCAAGTATTACCGACTAAGTTGATCGACGATAAAGAAAGCAAGCTTTTACGCGTGCGCCTAATGCAGCGCGAAGGTGTCTCTGACTTCGATCCCGTTTACCTCTTCGACGAGGGTTCTACGATTCACTGGAGACCTTGCGGACGCAAATTGACTTGTGAATATCCTGGAATCAAGATGTTCTACGGCCCAGATACCTATTACGGACATCCCGTATCGGTACTCGAACTAGACGGTCAGTTGGGCAACCTAGAGCAAGTAAGTTACATCGAGAGCCACTTGAGCAATATTTCTACCAAACACAAAGGTGAAATGACTAGCCTCCTGCTCCAACACCGCGAGTATCCTGGTTCTAATAATGGTACTGGTTTATTCCAAGTAATGGTCGGTCTGAAAATGAGAGCAACTTACGAACGTTTGACTTCTAAAGAAGCTAAAGTTGCTGCAAAAGTCTAATCGGCTTGCCTGATAACTTGGCTTAAGTTAGATTCAAAAAAGAGAGGGTAGTGCAAAACGCCCTCTCTTTTTTATTGCTAGCAATTTCGATCGATGTTCGATTAGCCCAACTTGAATTTTGCCAGAATCCAATGCGAGGTGAGATCTTGTTAAGATAGTATCGATCTGACTCGATCGATAAAGCGATGATTGCTACCACGACAAAAAAACTTACGAAGGCAGAATTTTGGGCATTAGCAGATGCTAGCGATCTCACTTATGAATTAATCGATAGCATTGCCGTACCTAAAATGTCCCCTAAGTATTTTCATTCCCGCTCGACTCTGGCTTTAGTCACTATTCTCAATCTATGGAGCGATGGGCGTGGGAGAGTGGGCATTGAATGGGCGTTCGATTTGAGTGATAACTATACACCCGTGCCAGATTTGCTCTATGTTTCATTCGATCGATTACCAGCAAGTTGGAATGAAAATGCCGCTTGTCCCGTCCCACCCGAACTCGCAATTGAAATTATCTCACCCGGACAAACTTTCGGACAAATGACCCAAAAAGCTGGTCTTTATCTCACTGGCAATGTATTGCGAGTGTGGATAGTCGAGCCAGAAGCTAAAAGTGTGACTGTATTTTATCCCGATCGCCCGCCCACAACTTATATAAGCGAGGGCATAATTACCGACGAGCTATTCCCTGGGTTATCGGTAGCTATCGATCGCCTATTTTAGAATTTAGTTAGAGATTGTAACGCGAAGGAGCCAGGAATAGCCACAACTAGTAGTGGTTATTCACACGCGAGGCACCCCTACAGCTTAATTTTGCAGGGGTGCCTCTGATGTAACTCATGTTTTGGCAGTACAGATCTCGATAGAAGATGTGCCGAGCTTAATTATTCTTCCCAGGAGTCTAGATCCAGCGCGGGCGAACCACCTCTGTCGAGTTGTCTGAACACAACTCGGAGCTGAAACCACAGCAAAATGGCAATTAACAACGTCAATGGAAATGCGATACTATATGCCAGCCAGCTTGGAAATCCGAAAATTTCTAACCCAGCCGAGAGAAAGAAAATAATCCCCACGCAAATACCTAAAAAGGGCAACTGCAAGCTAATCCCATCGCTATTGGCAAGAATGATGTTTTTTCGATCTGCCGACCAAGCTTTGACGTTCTGGCGTAGGGTGCTGTCGAAAGCGGCTCCGCAAGCTATGCCAGCAAATAAACCAGCAAATAAAATAAAATAGGGCGGATCTTGAGGAAAGTAATACATTAGGGGATAGAGGATAGGGGATAGCGATGTACTCAAAGTCGGGTTGACCGAAGATCGAGCGCATCGGGACAGAAGAATTGGGAAAATTTATTGCTAAGAGCTGAAAGTCCCCTTTACACAATAATCTACCTTTGGATATAGAGTCTAACATTCGGCGATCGGTCATCTAAATGGCTGATGCCTGCGCGATCTCTAACAGGTTATATTTAATACAGAAGGTTGGACAGCTTAATCTAGGTTAATCATTAAGTCACCAAAATTCAACAATATTTTTTTAGTACTGTAAGTCTCATACTGATACTTCACTGCTAGGGAAAATCGGGGTTTTTAGCTTTTAGACCGATTGTTAGGCAACTGACGATCGGTCTTTTTTTGTCGCCAGCTACGGCGTTATCTCATGCCACCCCAACGTTCTAGCGGCCAAAAGCGGAAGCAAGCATGACCGATAATATTAGTCTTAGGCAAAAACCCCCAAACGTGAGAATCATTGCTATTGTTACGATTGTCACCCATCACAAATACTCGATCTGCGGGGACGACGACAGGCGACATGGCATAATTAGGCGGCTCGGCGATATATGATTCGGTTAATAAGTCACCATCGACATAGACGCGACCATTTTTAACTTCGATCGTATTCCCCGGTAGACCAATGACGCGTTTGATAAAAGCCTGCTCTTCTAGGTATCCTTGTGCTTGTAACTGCGGCGGTGGTGCAAAAACGATGATGTCGCCGCGTTGGGGTGGATGGCCATAGTAGGAGAGTTTTTCGACGATAACGCGATCGCCAATTTCTAATGTCGGTAACATCGATTCGGAGGGGATGTAGCGCGGCTCGGCAATAAATGTCCGAATGAAAAAAGCCAATCCGATCGCTACGACTAGGATCGTAATATTTTCGCTCCATTTTTGCCACCATTGCACCAGCAAAGGTTGAGGTGCCGTCGATTCTGGTTGGGATTGCTTGGGATCGATCTTCATGGAATAATTGATAATTACCTAAGTTGCTAGTTATAGATTTTTAGTGTGTAAGGAGAAAGGGGAAAGGGGAAAGGATAGGATAGAACAATTTCTTTTACCCTTTTCCCATAACCACCTTGCGAATATAACTAGCAACTTACGTTAATAGCTATAGCTATCTTATCCTAACAACTATTTATCACTCGATCGGCAAAGATTTAGACCACAGATCTCCTCGAACGAGAGTATGTAATTGCCAGCGGGGATCGAGTGAGGGGAAGTCAGTCCGGTAGTGTCCGCCGCGAC
>NZ_PVWO01000518.1 GCF_003003845.1 Chamaesiphon polymorphus CCALA 037
CACCCCCAACCCCTCTCCCAAGCTTGGGAGAGGGGAGCCAGAGCCGCAGGAGAGGGCGGGGTGAGGGCTACCTCAATCTAATTTGCTAGGCAGTATTAACAACTAGACATTTGTAAACACCTTGGGTGGTTCTTCAACTCGCTCGGTATCCCCATAATCGTAAGGGCCTGTCGTCAGCACTGGTAAAACTTCAAAGTTCTCGATTTCTGGCGGTGAGGTAGTTTGCCACTCTAGAGTCAGAGCGTTCCAAGGGTTATCGCCAGCTTTCTCGCCTTTGTAAGCACACCAAATCGCGTTGACGAGGAAGGGTACAGTAGAAATAGCCAGGACGTAACTACCGTAGGTACAAATTTGATTCAAACCTTGGAATTCGGGCGCATACATGGCAATCCGGCGCGGCATCCCTTGTAAGCCGAGGATGTGCATGGGCAAGAAGGTGACGTTAAACCCTATATAAGTGAGGACGAAGTGAATCTTACCCCAGGTATCGTTGATATGGCGTCCGGTGACTTTAGGGAACCAGTGATAGATACCCGTGTAGATCCCAAAGACGCTACCGCCAAATAAGACGTAGTGCAAGTGGGCGACAACAAAATAGGTATCGTGAACGTGGATATCAAAGGGTACTGCGGCCAGCATGACTCCGGTAATCCCACCGATAACGAAGGTGGAGATAAAGCCCATCGCGAATAACATCGGCGTATTGAGCGTAATTTTACCGCCCCACATCGTCGCCAACCAACCAAAAATCTTAATTCCCGTCGGTACGGCAATTACCATCGTCGTAATCATGAAAAACATCCGCAACCAGGGAGGTGTACCGCTGGTAAACATGTGATGCGCCCAGACAATTAAGCCTAAAAAGCTAATTGCCATACTAGAATACGCGATCGCACCATAACCGAAAACTGGTTTGCGACAATGCACGGGAATTACTTCCGAAATTACCCCAAAGAAGGGTAATACCATGATGTACACGGCAGGGTGCGAGTAGAACCAGAACATGTGCTGGTAAACTACAGGTTCGCCGCCACCTGTCGGATTGAAAAAGGAAGTGCCAGCTAGGAGATCGAAGGAGAGTAGAATCAGTGCGCCAGCTAGTACTGGAGTCGCAATTAGCATCAAGGCCGAAGTTGCCAACATCGCCCAACAAAATAGGGGCATTTGCATCATCGACATGCTGGGAACGCGCATTTTCAGAATCGTGGTGAAGAAGTTAATCCCCCCCAAAATCGAAGAAGTTCCCAACAATAACAGACTCATAATCCAGATCCCCTCACCGACTTTACCTGTAAGTAAACTCAGTGGTGGATAAGAAGTCCAACCAGCTTGCGCTGGGCCTAAAAAGAAGCTCGCAATCAACAATAAACCTGTAGGTGGAATAATCCAAAAGGCCACGGCATTGAGCTTGGGAAATGCCATATCGCGCGCGCCAATCATTAGCGGCAGGAGATAGTTAGCAAAGGCACCCGTTCCGGCTGGTACGATCCACAAAAAGATCATGATCGTCCCGTGCATGGTGAACATACTATTGTATGTAGCCGGATCGACAAAATCTGGATCGGGAGTCGCCAGTTCTGTCCGAATTCCTTCGGCTAATAAACCACCGATGATGTAGAAGATAAAGCCAGTGACAAAGTACTGGATGCCAATCACTTTGTGATCGCTGCTAAATGTAAAGTAGTCTTGCCATCTGCGATGATGGTGGACGACATTATCCTCTTCTGTCGTCGGGGTGGGAATCGATAGTTCTGCTGTCATCGTCTAGGGGATAGGGGATAGGGGATAGGGGATAGTGTAGATACCGCGTAGGGTGGGCACTGCCCACCAACTAATCGTTCCAGAGTCATTAGGGTGGACAGTTTCACCAGCTAAGTTTCGCGGCTATGTGTGCGTATCTACTTACTCAACCTAGTAATTGCTATTTGGTTGCAGAGGCGATCGACATATTCATGTCATGGTGAAGGTGGTTTACCATCTCTGGTTTAACGCCCATTTCTTTAGCGTAAGGAGCTAAGTAGGTACCAGCAGACATATTTGCGGGATTCATGGCAATTGTCTGTTTGACGATATCTGCTTGTGCTTGGGTCGATTGTTGCTGGCTGGCAATCCAGGCGTCGTATTCTTCGGGAGTATGTACGATCATCCGTGTCACCATCGAACCATGATAGCCACCACAGAGTTCGGCGCAGCGCAGGGGATAGGTACCGACTTTGTTGCTAGTAAAGCGCAACTCGGTAGGAGTCCCGGGAATAACATCTTGTTTGAGTCGCAGTTGGGGAATCCAGACGGCGTGGATCACGTCTTGAGCGTTCATATTCAGTTGAACTTCTTTGCCCACAGGAATATGTAGCTCGCCCGAAGTGATATTCGCATCGGGATAGGTAAAGATCCAGGCGTACTGGAGTCCTAGGACGTTAACATTGACAGCAGCAGGTTTACCTTGATTGGCAGGAGAAGCACCAACGCCAACTGCGGCCATCAGTTTGCTAGAGTCGGGCATACCAGCCATACTGGCATCCATAGTTGCCGCCATCGCGCTACCTTTACCGCTGGGCATACTGTGCATCGCATGAGCACCATTGGCTTCAGGGTCGAAACCACCCATTTCATTATAGATTTCAAAACTATAAATCGAAATCCATAAGACGATCGCCGCAGGAATTGCCGTCCAGAGTATTTCTAATGGTACGTTACCTTCGATCGCGGCTCCATCACCGAGTTCGCCAGGTCTGCGTCGAAATTTAATAGCTGAATAGATGAGAACGCCCTGCACGCCCAAAAATAAGCCGACAGAGATAGTCATCATGGCATTGAACAAGCCATCGATATGCGCGGCTTCTTCGGAAGCGGCTACGGGCATCAGTCCGTGATTCTGTCCATACCAGAGACTAACTAAGGTTAGTCCTATACCCAGCAGGAGCGTAATAATTGAGCTAGGAATATTCATCGATTATTTCAGGGATGGAAAGGTGGTGGAATCGGGATCGCAATCTGGTTCTCTCGATCTTTGAAACCGATACTATGTCAGCTTGTGGGAGCAAATCGAAGTTATCGATTATGTCAATGAAGTGGCGCAGTGCCGATCGAACCAGGTTTTGAGGGGTTTTTAAGATTAAAAATTTAGTATAGATACTTATGATAGGGGCGATCTGAAGATGTTGGCAGTTACGTTTACTACCTTTACTAAGGTACCGTAGGCAATTAGAGCGATCGGTACTTATTTGCATTTCTTCAGATTTTCTTTGGGATCTGAAAAAGCAATATTCTCAGTAATAAATGTTAAAGATTTTTAGTCCGACAAATCTTTAACACTTTCTTTGGGATCTAATTGTCTCGTCAGTGAAATTGGCTTAGAGAATGGGTTTGCACTGTTGAGTAGTGGTATTTACCCGATCGAACTCTCGGTTAATACCCTCGCAGCCACTAGGTATTAATGCTAGGTTTGAGATCGATCTAGCTAGTCTAGCCAACAGCAACTCAATTAGGCAACTAACTCGGCGATTGTCAATTATGTCAGACTCTGCACTCACCCCCCAATCTTCTGCGAGTAAAAACGAAGCTCTACCCAGCCGGGAGAATAATCTGGTAATTCAAACCCGAATCCGGCGATCGATTTGGAAGATTGCCTTTGCTACGCTATTGCTCATGGCCGTAGGTAGTGCCACTAGAGTAATGAATGCTGGATTGGCTTGCCCCGATTGGCCGTTATGTTACGGGCAATTGGTGCCAACGGCGCAGATGAACCTGCAAGTATTTTTGGAGTGGTTTCATCGCCTAGATGCAGCCTTAATTGGCTTAAGTACTTTGGGCTTAGTCGCCTCCTCCTGGTGGTTTCGCCAACAGCTTCCCCGCTGGCTCCCATGGGCTAATACCTTTGCTCTGAGTCTGATTTTGCTCCAAGGTGCATTAGGAGCCTTTACAGTAACCGAATTACTCCGCTTCGATATCGTCACCGCTCACC
>NZ_PVWO01000519.1 GCF_003003845.1 Chamaesiphon polymorphus CCALA 037
TCGTCGCCGCAGTTAATAATTCCGGCTGCGGGAGGAAACAATGCCCATCTTCGGCGGCTTCTCCCAGAACGTGTTTGATGCCAGCTCGATAACGGAAGGTAGAAGCGGGATCTACACCTAAATTTCTAGCGATCGTATCGGCGGTGATGAACCCAATCCCAAAGATATCTTCTGATAATTGATAGGGATTATTGGTGACAATATCGATCGATTTTTCGCCATACTGTTTGAAGATTTTCACTGCATAAGTGGTCGAAACCCCGTGAGTCTGAAGGAACAGCATTACCTCTTTAATCGCCTTCTGCTCCACCCAGGCGCGTTGAATCATCTTGACACGTTTCTTGCCAATGCCTGGGACTTCGATAAGTCGATCGCTATTTTGCTCGATAATTTCTAGAGTATCCAGCGCGAAATGCGCCACAATCCGTTTGGCGGTAACGGGGCCAACACCCTTAATCAAACCGCTACCCAAATACTTCTCAATCCCCGTCAGCGTTGCAGGTTTAGTTTCGCTGTATTTAATAACTTGAAACTGTTGTCCGTATTGAAGATGCTCTTTCCAAGTACCTTGGAGTTGCAATGTCTGCCCAGCTTGAATATTCGCGAAGTTACCGACGATCGTGGTTAACTCGCGGGCGCGGGGCGATTGGAGCCGAGCGACAGTGTAGCCGCTTTCTTCAGAATGAAAGGTAATCCGCTCTACTACTCCAGTCAGTGAAACCTGGGGTGCAACTGATGAATCGCTTGGGGTGTTTGTCTGATAATTGAACACAACATTATTGGAGAAATAATAGATATTGCTTTATAACAGCAATCCTAATCGAGCAGCATATAAAAGAATCATCAATATTGTAAACAATGAGCTTATTAGTATCATCATTGGCACAAAATTTGCAGATTGGTATCGCCTAATTTCTGTACTTCCCAATAGGTTATTAACTACTGCCCCACCGATATCGTCCAATTTAGTTATCTCAGCAAAAGTATTAATAGGTTTAATCAGTTGATACTTGCCCAGAAAGTTATCGATCGTAATATAGTAGTTGTTATTATTCGACGAGCAATAAGCATGTTCGTAGCCCAAACAGGCATACAGACAACTCTCAGTGGGAGTATCAACCTTTTTATACTTGCGATCGTTAACTTTGAAGCCAGGATAATCGCGGGATACTCTTTCTGCTAGATACCCATCATTGCATTCATAGCCAGCAAGGATCGACTGCTGAAGTAGCTCGGAACCATACTTAAAGATCCAGTCTTCTTTATTTTTAGCAACCAGATCGATGCGGAACATGTCATCAAAACTAGTAGGAAACAGCACATTATTGGAGTAATGGCTATTAAGGAGATCTCTATCTACAGTTTCGCCTCGTTCGCGGAGCGTCCGCCCTGCGGAATCGTAGCTCAGATACAAATGAGAATTTTCATCCCAAATTCCACTTTCACAGCTAGATATAATCAGATCTACTGCATCTAAAGCTGCTTGTTGAGACTCATAATACTCTTTACGATCTCTATAATTTATCCGCCAATTTTTGATTTTTGACTCTGGATCGTTACTCATTATCTACCATCCATTTAAGCCGATCGGGAAGACGCATCTGCACCAAGATTGCCCAGTTTCGGACTCCACCATTGCCCCTCCTTGCCGCGAAAATAGGCGACATCCTTGTGTTTGGGCTTGCTCCGCGCTGCCGCATCCGAACACCTTAACATTGACTTGGATTGTCCATCCTTATTGTAGCTATATTCTTCCAGCGGCTTTTTGCAAACCGGACAAGGATGTTCTGTTAACTTTGCTGGTGCTGACTGCTCGGTTTTAGGTTGGGGAATCTGCCATTCATTAGAACGATCCGACCAAAACATTACTAACCCTTTGCCCTCAGCATCTTTACAGCCATCCTCACATTTGAGAAAATATCCTTTTTTGACCTTTTTGGTCGGTACTTTAGACATGGGTTTGCTACAAGTCGGACATTTAGAGCGCGATTTCTCCAGTTCCTTACCTTGGAACGAGCCATAATCCTGTTCCGGTAGATTCAGAGTCGCCTTGCTTAATGCTGGCTCGAAATAGCTCCGGTTCCATTCAATTAGATAACTTTGCCATTCCTGCTGACCCTTGGAGATCGCATCGAGTTGAGTTTCCATCCCCGCAGTGAATTCCGATTGAATCAACTCTGGCAAAGCTTGCATCAGAAAATCATCCACTTGCAAACCCACCGTCGTCGGTTGCACTTTGCTCTTCACCAGCTCGACATAATTGCGCTGCTTGAGCGTAGCAATTGTCGGCGCGTAAGTTGAGGGACGACCGATGCCTTTACGTTCCATCAGTTGGACGAGTTTTGGTTCGGAGTAACGCGGCGGTGGTTGGGTTTGTTTTTGCTCGTGGCTGATGTTAGTGAAGGTGAGTGGTTGTTGGGGTTGCAAACTCGGTAGCACTGCATCACCACTAATATCTTTCCAATATTTGGCGTAGCCAGCAAATTCGAGCATTTGCCCTCTAGCTTGCCATTGGATCTCGCCAGATTGAGTAACGATCGTGGTTTTGCGAATCTGTGCGGGTTTGCATTGAGAGGCGATCGATCGCATCCAAATCATCAAGTACAGTGCGAATTCATCCTCAGAAAGCTGCTGTTTGAGGTCGCTTGAAGCTTTAGTTAGATCGGTAGGTCTAACCGCTTCATGGGCTTCCTGAGCGTCTTTGGAACTACGCTGTTTGGCGACTTTACTCGGTACATTGTCTTTATCGTGAGCGAGTAGCCATTCCCGTGCAGCCGTGCAAAAATCCTGACTGAGTTCGACCGAATCAGTCCGCATATAAGTAATCAATCCCGCTTCATAGAGCTTCTGGGCGACGGACATCGTATGTTCGGGACTGAACTTCAAGCGCGCTCCAGCGGCTTGTTGGAGTGATGAGGTGATAAAGGGTGCTGGTGGCTTTTTAGGCGCGAGTTTACCCTCGATCGATTTAACTTGATGGGGGTTCGATTTGCCAATTTCCACCAACCTGTCAGCTTCGGCTTTACTCAGTACGCGCGTCGATTCGGCGACTTTTTCCGTGGCTCCCGCATCGTCGCTAGTTTCCTCGTCTGCTGCTGGCGAGACAGCTCGATCGGTGCCATTGTAAAAGGCACGGAAACCCTCGGCATAGTCTACAAATACCGACCAATAATCTTGGGGTATGAAGGTCTGAATTTCTCGCTCTCGTTGACAGACTAGGTGGAGAGTTGCCGACTGCACCCGTCCGACGCTTTTGGCTCCATTATTCAGTCGCCAGATGAGAGGCGATCCTTTGTAGCCCACTAATTTATCCAGGCAATCACGACACCTACCTGCTTCGACAAGAGCCATGTCTAGGGAGCGGGGACTGGCGATCGCTTTTTTGACAGCAGATTCGGTAATCTCTTGATAAACAACGCGCTGGGGCTGTTTGAGTTTCAATACCTGGGCGATATGCCAGCCGATGACTTCACCTTCGCGATCTGGATCTGAGGCGATGAATACTTTGTCAGCTTGTTTGGCTGCGGCAATTAGTCCCGAGATCGTTTGTTTGGCGCGATCGTCGCGAGGGATATAGCGGCAATCGATCGTATTTGAACCTAGATCGAATCCCAAGGAACCGTCCCCATCGTTAGCGAGTTGGCGAATATGCCCGATCGATGCCTTGACATCCCAGTCGGAGCCGAGGATGCTCCTCAGCTTTTTGATTTTGCCAGCAGATTCAACAATCAACAGATTTCGCATAAATTTGAGCGGACTGAGGATTCAACTAACCGATCGACCTTCACCCGTTGACGCAGTTTCTCAGAATGATAATCGTTCGATCCACAACGATCCAATTATTGCTTATAAATATGGGCAAGTGCTTACCACTTACAGAATTAAAGGCTCTTCATTACTTAGTATGCTCGATCGATAGCAAATTGAGCAAACAAAGTAAGCAAATAAATACGATCGGTGAA
>NZ_PVWO01000520.1 GCF_003003845.1 Chamaesiphon polymorphus CCALA 037
GGCTATTCGATCGAGATCGATAATTATGCCCTCAACTCTAGATAATTGTTAAAATATAAGTAATCGTAAATCGATCGAGGTGGGTCGCGATCGCTCGCATCTCGACACTCCTGACAAAATGCAAAGACGAACTTTATTATCGGCTGCATTAGTGCCAATCGGTGCTGCAAGCGGACTCTATTTTTTATCATCCCAGACATCCCCAATGGCAAAGACACAAGGCGAATTTGAAATCACTAAAACTGACGAAGAGTGGAAGCAGATCCTGACTCCCGAACAGTTTAATGTATTACGGAAACACGGTACAGAACGCGCTGGCACCAGTATTCTGGATAAAGAGTACGGAAAGGGTCAGTTTGTCTGTGCTGGCTGCGAATTACCGCTATTTGTCTCCGATACAAAGTTTAACAGTGGGACTGGTTGGCCGAGTTTCAACGATCCGATTCCTGGTGCGATCGAAACTTCGATCGACAAATCATTCTTTTCTACTCGTACTGAAGTCCACTGTCGTCGTTGCGGCGGACATTTAGGACATGTGTTTGAAGATGGCCCTAAACCCACCGGACTCCGTTACTGCATGAATGGCATCGCCATGAAATTTATTCCTGCATAATTGCTAAATATTATTGCTGGCGATAGTCACATACTGCACTTTTAAGGTGTGAGGTATAGAACCCCGACTTCTTTAAGAAGTCGGGGTTCTGAATCCATGAAATGGTGTATGCGATCGATCTGCAATCTACTGTATTGCCAGCAATTATCATCTTTAGACACATGAAGTTATTATAATTTTCTACCATAATTATTCTCCAATTACTATAATTAAAGATATCGAGCATATTTACTCAACCTGTCGATAATCGATCGATGCAAGCTTCAAATCGATCGATTTCGATCGACTCACCATACATCTATAGATGAGGTAAATCATGTCAAAAATTGTTGCAGATTGGATGAATCGCGATCTGATTACTGTTAAGCCAAACACACCGTTAGCCGATGCAGTAAAGCTGTTAGTCGATCGACATATTAGTGGTTTACCTGTAATTGATGATGATGGCAAACTAGTCGGTGTAATTTCGGAATCCGATCTGATGTGGCGCGAACAAGGTTTAGAACAACCGCCATATATGATATTTTTAGGCGGTGTCATTTACTTCAAAAATCCGCTCACATACGATCGAGATTTGCACAAAGCTTTGGGGCAAACAGTCGGCGAAGTCATGACTCCTTATGCAATCTCAATTAGTGCCGATACTTTGCTCTCAGAAGCAGCGAGAATCCTACACGATAAAAAAATTCACCGTTTACCTGTGGTTGATGAAAATAACCACCCGATCGGGATTATTACCGAAAGTGACATCGTTCGTGCGATCGCAGCGGTATAAAGTTTAGAGAGCGTCACCAAATTTACGTTTGCTAAAAATTCGGGGTAGGGGTAATTCATGAAGCGGCGGTTTTATTCGGAGGTTCCCTCCGAATAAAAAAACCGACAAGACATTACCTCTACCCCGAATTTGTGACGGGTAGTAGTTCTCACACATCAAATATTACCGACGATCGCTTGAAAAACTCTAGGGAAATACTCGATCGCCAGATACATGAGAGTACTAGTAATAGCACAGACAGAAATAAGCTGGACTAAGCTGATTTCTGTAACAACAGCACTTTTAATTAAGCTGCTTGAGTTGTTTGATTTTATCATCTTCAGTCCGAACCGATTATTAGCAGATCCAGCAGGAGAAGTTAGATCTAATATTTGAGTAGGCGGATCGATCGATTTTATCAGTTGGTATTTTCCCAAGAATCCATCGATAGTTATATAGTAGTCTGAATTATTTGACGAGCAGTAAGAATTTTCATATCCAAAGCAAGCATAAAGACAACGTTCGCTAGGACTATCGACCTTTCTATATTTGCCGCGATTAATCGTAAAGCCAGGATATTCATGGGCTACTCTTTCTTCTAGATATCGATCGTTACAAGTGTAGCCAGCGATAAATGACTGCTGAAGTAAAGTCGAACCATATTCAAAAATCCAGCCTTCTTTATCGTCGATCGAGCCGAGCGACAATTCTAATGTCGTTGTTTCAATGGATGTATCTATTAATTTGATTAATTGATATTTTCCTAAATAATTATCGATAGTAATATAATAATTTTCTCGATCTGATGAACAATGGGCATATTTATAATTCGAGCAAGCATCAAGACATCTTGCATTGGGAGTATCTACCCTTGGATATTTTCGATCGTTAATCGTAAACCCAGCATAATCACAAGCTAATCGCTCTGCTAAATATCCATCGTGGCACTCATAACCAGCTTTGAATGACTGTCGGAGCACATCCGAACCATACCTAAAAATCCAGTCCTCTTTATTTTTGATAAATATATTAATTTTAAATATACTACCGATCGAAGAAGGCGTCAGTGCATTAGATGAATACCGCCGTTTAAATAGGTCGCTGTCTACCGTTTCTCCATCCGCATGACCCAAGCTAAGATAGGAAGTTTTATCGTTCCAAATCCCATTTTCATAACTAGTAACGAACAGATCCACTGCATCTAAAGCTGCTTCCTGAGATTCATACCATTCCATCCGATCTTGATGATGCACGTACCAGTTAGTTGATAGTTTTTTCTTACCCATCTATCGATCGTCCATTCCAACTTGAGTGATATTTCCAACTGCTATCGAGATATCTAGTGAATATGCTGCTGGTGTAAATACGATGATTGGGTCTGCTTTCCAAGTCGGGAGCAGCTCACTCTAATTAAATATATTATACCGATCGCTAGAACGCGGCTGGTAAAGAAGCAATGTAAAATATGCTGTGAGGTATCGATCGGGTATACGACCAAATGACTGAGATCCAGGCTGTACTGTGTGGTTATTATGGCAAAGGTAACGGTGGCGATGAAGCATTGCTAGTGTCGATGTTGGAGATGTTACCCCCACATGTAAAACCCATCGTATTATCCGCCGAGCCGCGCGCTACTTCCAAAAGTTATGGCGTCAAGAGTTACGATCGCATGAATAGTGGCTCGGTAGTCCGCGCGCTCAAAGAATCGCAAGTTTTAATCTTGGGTGGTGGGAGTCTGATTCAAGATGCCACAAGTATCCGCAATTCGATCTATTATGGGGGGCTAATAGGATTGGCTCGACAATTCGGACTGCAAACGATCGCGATCGCACAAGGTATCGGCCCTGTGGATAAACCCCTGACTCGCTGGATTGCCAAACGCGCCTTTAGCAACTGTACGGCTCTGAGCGTCAGAGATCCAGCCTCAGCCGCCTTGCTCGAAAGTTGGGGGCTGTCCTGTATTATCGCTCCCGATCCCGTGTGGAGTCTCGCCGCCACCCCAGTCCCCGAAATTGCCAGCATTCCCAGCCCCAAAATCGCCGTCACCTTGCGATCGCATCCCAAACTCACAACCGCACGCCTAGCCGCTCTCACCACGGCCTTGGTGGACTTACAAGCCGCCACTGGCAGTCATATTTTACTCGTGCCCTTCCAACCGACTACAGATATGGACATTGCCCGACAAATTCGTGCCGAACTGACAGATAATAGTCAAATATTCACACCCACAGATCCCAAACAACTCAAAGGTTTATTTCAAGGAGTAGAGCTGGCGATCGGGATGCGCTTGCACAGTCTGATTATGGCAGCAGCGGAGGGCTGTAAATGTTGGGCGATTAGTTACGATCCAAAAGTTAGTAAACTAATGACAGAAATTAATATCCCTGGCTGGGAACTAGAAGATATCCCTACAGATCCAGTTACAATTACTCAAGCTTGGCAACAACATCTCCAAACCGGAACGCATCTAAACCAAGAATCGATCCGAAATATCGCCAAAAAATCGCTCGCTCACAAAGACTTATTGACTGCGGCAATTAATAACATTAACGGAAAGAGTGAATAGTGAATAGTGGATAGTGGAT
>NZ_PVWO01000521.1 GCF_003003845.1 Chamaesiphon polymorphus CCALA 037
TGGGGAGACGGGGAGAGCACATTATGCTCTTACCCATTACTCATTACTCATTACTCATTACTCACTATTCACTACCCATCCACCCATCCACCCATCTACCCATCCACCCCTATTAGTTAACTGTGCTTACTTCAATCCCGATCCAGATTGTGATACTGTGGTGAAAGACGATCGTCTATTCACTACAGTTAACGTCTAAACAAAGTTATTAGAATTTATACGTTGCTACTACAATCATGTCTAATAGCTGGTGGGAAATTAAAATCGATTGCGTCCCCGATCTCGAAGAAAATATCTTTTGGAGACTGAGTGAATTTGGGTGCAAAGGAATGTCTACTCAAAAACAAGGCAAAGAAATTACGATTTCTGCCTATATTCCTCAAACTCAAGTCAAACTATTAGAAATCTCCGATCTATCGCTGCAATTAGAAGATGATGCCAACGAAATTGGCAGTCCATTACCCGTAACTAAATGCAATCTTATCGATGAAGAAGATTGGTCTAGTAGTTGGAAACAACATTGGCAACCACAACCGATCGGCGATCGATTATTAATTAATCCTGCCTGGTTGGAAGTACCCACAGATCCCGATCGAACGATCCTCCAACTCGATCCTGGTGTGGCATTTGGAACGGGCACTCATGCGACGACTCAACTATGTCTCGAAGCTCTAGAAATGCGCCTGCAACCTGGTAATGGTCTGACAATTGCCGATATTGGCTGCGGTTCTGGTATTCTTTCTACTGCCGCATTCTTGTTAGGTGCCAAACAGATTTATGCTGTCGATAACGATCCATTAGCAGTCAAAGCAACGGGTGAAAATCGCGATTTAAACGGCATTCCGGCTGCAAATCTAATCGTCGAATTGGGTAGTATCGATCGCCTGCAAGCGATGCTTCCCGAACCTGTAGATGGATTTGTCTGTAATATTTTAGCCGATGTTATCGTTCAGTTAGCACCATCAATGTCTGCGCTCGTCAAACCCAAAGGTTGGGCGATATTGAGCGGAATTTTATCGAGCCAAGTTGCCGATGTCTCCCATGTGCTCGAACAGCATGGTTGGACTGTCGGGACTGTGTGGAATCGCTTGGAGTGGAGCTGTATCAATCTTAAATATAAATAGAGACTCTTTTAGAATCGCGCTACATCCCCGACTTCTTCAAGAAGTCGGGGATGTGTTTTCTAGCTCGTCCTAAATTTCGAGAGTCCCGATCCTCTATCCCCCGTAACCTATCCCCTACAAGATATCGAGCTATACAACTGGCTAATCTTCCAGTCATCTGGGCGTTGGCATAGCCTACCGTTAGGTAATCACTGTTATAGTGAGAGTAAATACAGCCTGACATCTGTAGATATATCGAACTAAATGGTACTCGTCGCACCTAGAAAATATTGCTAGTTATAGAGTCTATTTTCGCTATCCCCTATCCCACTTCATGCTAGCCATGTTTGACAAATTCCGCGACATCATTCGCCATTGGTGGATGGAGTTTACGCTCCAAACCAAACTGATGGGAGCAGCTACTTTGGTAGTGTCGCTGATTGTGAGTGGCTTAACCTTTTGGGCTGTAAATACCATTCAAGCAGATGCGCGGATTAACGATACGCGATTTGGGCGAGATTTGGGGCTGCTGTTGGCGGCAAATATTGCCCCCCAATTAGCCGAGAACGATCTGACGGCTGTCGCGCGGTTTTCCAATCGCTTCTATCACAGCACCTCTAGTTTGCGCTATATCCTCTATGCCGATGATGCAGGTGGAATTCGGCTGGGGATTCCCTTTTCTGAATCAGAAGTGCAAAACTCACTGATGATCGAACGCCGCATTCATTTACCAGAAAGTAGTGGCAATCGCGATTTGCCTTTGGTACGCCAACATCATACTCCAGAAGGGGTCGTCACCGATGTCTTCGTACCGATCGAACATGAAGGTAAATTTTTGGGTACGCTCGCGATCGGCATCAATCCCAATCCTACCGTAGTTGCGTCTACTGGACTGACTAGAGATGTAACGATCGCGGTATTCGTGTCGATTTGGGTGATGGTGATTTTGGGTGCGGTGTTTAATGCCTTACAAATTACCAAACCAATTAAGGAATTATTATCTGGCGTCAAGAATATTGCTTCGGGAAATTTCAAGCAACGGATCGATTTACCATTGGGTGGCGAACTGGGAGAATTGATCGATAGTTTTAATGAAATGGCAGAAAAACTAGAGATATTTGAAGAACAAAATATCGATGAATTAACTGCCGAAAAAGCCAAATTAGAAACCCTTGTCACCACGATCGCCGATGGTGCTGTTCTGATCGATAACAATCTCAATATCGTCTTGGTCAATCCCAACGCACGTCGCTTTTTTGGTTGGGAGCATCTAGAATTGAATGCGACGAATGTCCTGCATGTTTTACCTGGCAGCGTGTCTGCCGAACTCGCGCGTCCTTTATATCAAGTGGCTGCGGGCAAACTAGAAGGCGAAGAATTTCGGATTACGCTCAATCAACCCGGACAACGGACGGTGAGAATTTTGATCACCAATGTTCTCGATCCGATTAAAGAAAATGTCCGCGCGATCGCGATGACGATTCAAGATATTACCCGCGAGGTAGAATTGAATGAAGCGAAAAGTCAATTTATTAGTAACGTTTCGCACGAGCTACGGACGCCATTATTTAATATCAAATCGTTTATCGAAACCTTACATGAATATGGCGACGAATTAACTAAAGACGAACGGAGTGAATTTCTCGATACCGCCAATCGCGAAACAGACAGACTGACGCGATTGGTCAACGACGTCTTAGATTTATCCAAATTAGAATCATCCCACACCTACCTCTTCGATGCCGTGGAACTCGATCGAGCGATCGAGCAAACCCTGCGTACCTATCAGCTCAACGCCAAAGATAAGTGCATCGAACTATGCCAAGATATCGAGCCAGAACTCCCGTCGATCTTAGGCAACTACGATTTGATCCTCCAGGTACTGGCAAATTTGGTCGGCAATGCCCTCAAATTTACCAAAGCTGATGGTAAGGTCACGCTCCGCGCTTATCGAGCGACATTGACGCCTGAGGTTGGCGACGATATTACCGCAGATGTAGTCAGAGTCGAAGTTGTCGATACCGGAATCGGCATCGATCCAGAAGACCAACAGGCAATCTTCGATCGATTCTTCCGCGTCGAGAACCGCGTCCATACCTTAGAAGGCACTGGCTTGGGACTGTCGATCGTCCAAAATATTATCGAAAAACATCACACTCAAATTCATATTATCAGTGAGGTAGGCGTAGGTACGACCTTCTGGTTCGATCTAGCTATCTACCAAAAACAACAAATCCAGCAGCAAGAGGATCTACAATTGGTAGAAAGTGGGACATGGAAGTTCGTGGATAATCGACCAAAATCGTAACCCTATCGTCTACCACATGCGTTCTGGATATACCTTACCTGTCTTTGCAACGGCTAGCGCGATCGCCGCTTTGCAGTGTCTACAACAATCTTCTCCTACAAATAAGCCAGTTGTCACGATCGACTTAATTACCCCACCCCAACAGGTGGAAATCTCGATCGCACAAGTCGCCCTAATTCAGCCAGAGATGGCTTTAGGCATCACCCATAGCGATCCTGGCGATAATTTAGATTTGACGCGCGATACTCCAGTTTGGGCACTCGTCGAATGGGCAGATCCCAGCCAGGTCGAAACGATCGCGCTAGTGGGGGGTGAAGGGGTCGGCAAGCAGTCAAATCTGGACGATCTGCCTGCAATCTATAGTTACGCTCGACAGCTCTTACAGGCGAATCTAGCCCCCTTACTGATGTCAGAGCAAAAGATTCGGGTGACGATTATTTTACCCGAAGGCAGAATCTTGGCAACTCGGACATCAAATGCGGCATTTGGAGTGGTAGAGGGTCTATCATTGCTCGGCACTACGGGTA
>NZ_PVWO01000522.1 GCF_003003845.1 Chamaesiphon polymorphus CCALA 037
AAATCGACTCGCTCGGCGGTAAAAGTCAATCGGACGATCGCGAGATCGATTGTCGTTTGGAGCGCGTGGGGATTGGCGACATTGGTGCTACTGGCGAGGTTAGTTTGGTTACAAATTATCGAAGCACCTAAGTTACAAGAAAAAGCCAAAGAGCAGCAACAGGTGACGATGCGATCGGTAGTACCGCGCCGGACGATCGTCGATCGATCGAACGATCGAGTGGCGATCGACAGGCTCAGTTATACTGTCTTTGCTCATCCCGAAAAATTCACCGAAATAGTCCGCAAGAAAGGCTCGAAAACTGGAGTAGTCGTCCCCGTCACCCCCGCCGATATGGCGCAACGACTGGCACCAATTGTCGGACGCACGGCACAGGATCTCGCGACCAAATTTCAACAGCGCAAGACGGGAGTATTTGTCGGCTCGCGACTGCGGGAAGACACCAAAAATCGGATTCGAGCACTCAAAGTTGAAGGTGTCGAGATCGTCCAGGGCGAACTCGACTACACGCGATTTTATCCTCAAGATGATATGCTCGCCGAAGTATTGGGCTATCTCGATTGGCAAAGGCAACCCCAGGCGGGAGTAGAGTACAGTCAAACCACTCTCTTAGAGCGAAAAGTCGTCCCCTACAACTTAACCAAGACTGCTAGAGGTGAAATTTTACCCGATCGCGTCACCTTAGATTTTTTACATACCGATGACTTACAACTGCGACTGAGTATCGATCTGCGCCTGCAACGTGCCGCCAGGACAGCATTGAAACAAAAGATGACCGAATGGAATGCCCTACGCGGGACGGTAATCGTCATGGATGCCAATACGGGAGCATTGCGATCGCTCGTCGTCGAACCCACCTACAATCCCAATCAGTACGGTAAAGACGTCCAAAATTACAGCAAAATCGTGGGGGCGAAACGCGCGCCAACTCTGCTGCGCAATTGGGCTGTATCCGACCTCTACGAACCAGGATCGACCTTCAAACCGATCGCTGTCGCCATTGCCTTAGAAAATAGCATTATCGAGCCAAAATCTACTTTCCTGGACGATGGTAGCATCACTGTCGGCAAAGATACCATCCGCAACTCCAATAAAAAAGGTCATGGCAACATCGATGTCGCCCAAATTCTCCAGCATTCGAGCAACGTGGGCATGGTGAAAATGATGCAACGGCTCAAACCCGACATCTACTATAATTGGCTGCAACGGATTGGTTTGGGGCAAAAATCTGGAATCGATCTGCCCTTAGAAGAGCGAGGCGAAATTAGAAGTCGGCGCGACTTTATCACCTACCCAATTTATCCAGCAAATACAGCCTTCGGGCAGGGAATTTCGCTCACTCCCATTCAATTGGTAGCATTAATTGGCAGTCTGGCGAATGGAGGCAAACTCGTAACTCCGCATGTGGTAGAAGGTTTGTACGACAGTGCGGGAGTCCGCAAAGACAAACCCACTCTCCCCGAACCCACTCAGATCTTTTCCCCCCACAATGCCCAATCTGTATTGGCAATGATGGAAACTGTCGTTACCCACGGCTCTGGCTTTAAAGCTGCAATTCCTGGTTATCGGATTGCTGGGAAAACAGGCACTTCTCAAAAAGCCATGCTCGGCGGCTATAAACAAGATGATAAAAAAATTACCAGTTTTGTAGGAATTTTGCCTGTAGATGGACAACATCGCTACGTTGTATTTGCCGCAGTCGATGAACCCAAAGGCAAAGAAAAAGCCTTCGGTAGTAACGTCGCCGCACCGATTGTCAAATCTGTGATGGAATCATTAATTTCGCTCGATGGCATTCCCCCCAGCGATCCGAGTGCAGTTAAAAATAAAAAGCTAGCTAAAACCGAAATAGATAAAGATAAAACAGACACAACCAAACCAGATAAAACCAATAAAATCGAACTAGACAAAGCAAAAGTAGATCCGCAGTAAATTAATTGAGAATTGAGAATTGAGAATTGAGAATTGGGTTATTGATACCCATTACCCATTACCCATTACCCATTACCCATCCACCTTCCTCCTGGCAGCGTATTTAGATTATCTCATCGGCGATCCTTGGGGATGGTTGCATCCCGTACAAGTAATGGGATGGACGATCGATCTATTTACCCAAACCACCCTTAAATACGTCAATAGTCCCTACTTACGACGTCTGGCTGGGGTTGTTTTGTGCTGGGGATTAATCCTCGGTACCGGAGCGATTACCTGGCTAATAATTTATGCTTGTGAATGGATTCATCCATGGTTGAGTATTGCCATTCGATCGATCGCTTTGGCTAGTTGTTTTGCTGGAAGAAGTTTGCGACGAGCGGCTGAAGATGTTCTCACGGCAATTGCTAGTGAAGATCTAGATGCGGCTCGATCGAAATTAAGTATGTACGTCGGTAGAGATACCGATAAATTAACCATCCCTGAAATCTACCGCGCCATCCTCGAAACCGTCACCGAAAACGCGATCGATGGCGTGATGGCTCCCCTGTTTTACGCGATCGTCGGTGCATTTATCCCCGCAGTTGGGGCTGTACCCCTCGCCATGGCCTACAAAGCTGCCAGTACTCTAGATTCGATGGTCGGTTACCGTCGCGAGCCATACGCCGATATCGGTTGGTGTAGTGCTAAATCCGAAGATGTTCTCACTTGGCTGCCTTGTCGCCTCAGCGTACTTACCCTGAGTATTATTTCTGGTAAACCCCGCACTGTCTGGCGACTCTGTTTCCGCGACGCAGTTAAAGATCCCAGTCCCAATTCTGGCTGGAGCGAGTGCGCCTATGCCGCAGCATTGGGGGTGCAAGTTGGGGGCATAAATTACTATAAGGGACAAGTACGAGAAAAGCCGCAATTGGGCGACGATTTACAACCGATTACTTCAGATATTATTCAGCAGGCTTTAAGGTTGACTCGCTACAGTTTTCTGTTGTGGGTAGGATTGGGATCGCTGGCGTTAAGTTTAGTTGGATCGACCTAATGCTAGCGAGATAATTATAACGGTGGAAAAATTTGGCGATCGAATCTAAAGCATCGAGGATTGTATCGATCGAGCAAAGTTTCGACTGTGACTCGTTGCTGTTTTAAATATGTTAGTTCTACTTTGAGTTAGAGTAAATATTTTGCAGTATCAAACCTAGATCGACCAACCCTATTTTGCGATAAACTGTGAATGTTAAGGAATGTAAAGATCTGGCCTTGCCTAACTCGTCCAGATTCGAGCTTCGCTATTTTGCACTCGGGTAGCGTCGGCTTTGCTGAGTCGCAACACAACTGTTTACTGGAAAATATGCCTACTATTATCGCTCTAATCCTTGCTTCCATTTTAGTATTCTTTCCCGGTCGGGTCATGCTGCCAGGAGGTGGCTACGCCTACGCTGCGGGAGGAACATCTCAATATAGTCCGTCACTTTCCTATGATAATGCCGTACTCAACGGTGAAGATTTTTCAGGGAAAAATTTACAGACAGCGGTATTTACTAACGCAAAGTTAGATGATACCAACTTTGCTGGTGCAGACCTTACAGGCGTAGTGATTAGTTCGTCAATCTTAAACCGTACCAATCTTCACGGCGCAAATCTCACTCAAAGTTTGCTGGATCAAGTTAGGTTTGTGGGTGCAGATTTGAGCGATGCTGTTTTTATGGAAGCGATGATGCTACGATCGACCTTTAAAGATGTCAACATTGCTGGTGCAGACTTTACAGATGCGATTTTAGGGAAGCTCCAACAGAAAGAACTTTGTAAGATCGCGGATGGTGTAAATCCGAAGACTGGTGTAGCCACACGCGATTCTCTCGGATGTAAGTAAGTTGGGATTTTTTTGCTGCGATTGAGATGGTGTTACCCCCGTTATAAGTCCACTACTCACAGATTTTGGAAGAGTGCCTAGTTTTAGGTTGTTGGTGCTATGGAACCCGGATCTGGGGGGTCTCCCCCCAGACC
>NZ_PVWO01000523.1 GCF_003003845.1 Chamaesiphon polymorphus CCALA 037
CAGACGACCAGCTCCGCCACCAGGGAGCTAGATGCATGGACTGTGGTACCCCCTTCTGCCATACCGGAACGCTGATTAGTGGTATGGCCAGCGGTTGCCCGATTAATAACCTGATTCCCGAATGGAACGACCTAGTATATAGAGGACTCTGGCGCGAAGCCCTGGATAGACTCCACAAAACCAACAACTTCCCCGAATTTACGGGTAGAGTTTGCCCCGCACCCTGCGAAGGTTCCTGCGTACTGGGCATCCACAACCCCCCAGTGACGATTAAAAGCATCGAACACTCGATCGTCGATAAAGGCTGGGAAGAAGGCTGGATCGTCCCCGAACCCCCCGCCAAACGCACGGGGAAGAAAGTTGCGATCGTCGGTTCTGGCCCCGCCGGACTTTGCGCCGCCGCCCAACTAAATAAAGCTGGACACTGGGTCACAGTCCTCGAACGCGCAGATCGACCCGGCGGACTGCTGATGTATGGCATCCCCAATATGAAGCTCGAAAAAGATCGAGTCGTCCTCCGCCGGATCGAATTACTCGAAGCCGAAGGCATCACCTTTAAATGCAACGTGGAAGTCGGCAAAGATATCAGTGCTGAAGATCTGCGGAAAAATTACGATGCTGTCATCCTCTGCACTGGAGCCACTAAACCCCGCGATCTCCCGATCGAAGGTCGCGAATTTAAAGGCATCCACTTCGCAATGGAATTCCTCACCGCCAATACCCAAACTGTATTAGACGGCAAAGAACATCGCGATTTCATCACCGCCGCAGGCAAAGATGTCATCATCATCGGTGGTGGCGACACTGGTACCGATTGCGTCGGCACCTCCATCCGCCACGGTTGCAACAGCGTCGAGCAACTAGAAATCATGCCGATGCCGCCCCAATCTCGCGCTGCTAATAATCCCTGGCCAGAATGGCCGAAAGTGTACAAAATGGACTATGGGCAAGAAGAAGCCGCTGCTAAATTTGGAGCCGATCCGCGCGCTTATCTCACCACCGCCACCAAATTTGAGGGCGACGCCGATGGCAATGTCACCGCCGTCCACACCGTCCAAGTCCAGTGGGAGAAAAACGAACAGGGGCAATTTGTCCTGCAACACGTCCCCGGCACCGAGAAAGTCAATCCCGCTGGACTGGTATTACTAGCCATGGGATTCCTCGGCCCCGAACAGCCACTAGTCGATGCTTTAGGCTTAGAGAAAGATCCTCGCAGCAACATCAAAGCCGAACACGAAAAATACACCACGAGTATTCCTGGTGTCTTCGCGGCTGGCGATTGCCGTCGCGGTCAAAGTTTGGTCGTCTGGGCATTTAATGAAGGTCGCGGTGCCGCTCGCGAATGCGACCTGTATCTGATGGGTAGTACCGATCTGCCTTAAGGCAATCCAGCTTAGATAGTAGTGGCGAAGAAAGCGTATTTTGTCTGAGGACGTTGCTCGATCGACGCCACCATAATTAAATTAACCACTGCATAGAGGTAAATAACATGCAATCACTGCAAACTGTCTACGATAATCTCGAAAAGATCGATCGAGTCGATGCGACTACCAGTGCAATATACCGTCAATCGGCACAAGAAGTATTAGCCGATCCCGAAATTAGTTTAGAGTGGCGCAAAGCAATTTGCGATCGACTCAACCAGGTCAACCACGATCTAACCGTTCATTATGTTGTCGATGACGACAGTTATTAAATTTAATTAGAAGTTGTAGGTTGGGTAGAGCGAAGCGAAACCCAACAACACCAATATTTGATGTCAATAATATGCGATCGACGCTCGATCGCTGGGTGCGTTGGGTTTCGCGTTGCTCTACCCAACCTACAGATCTATAAATTCATCTATGACAGTATAGCTTAATTGGCTAAAGCACTCGACCTACATGGAGGGAATTTGGCGGTTCGAGTCCGCTTGTTGCCATAATCAATAACCGTTCATATAGTATTTTTAGCGAGGATAAAAATTCAGACAAAATAGAACAACAAATTTCAGTATTAAAAGGTATTACCAATTTTCGATCGCAACAATCATCTTTCAAGATACCTAAAGAAATGGATGTTAAAATCATTGAATAAAAATCAGTGTAGACAAACTAAGTCATAGCAGCATAGATGTGGGAGTAGCTGATATCTTAATCTTTGAGTTATGATGATTAGAGTGGCGTGTAGTCAGGGATTAGACAATGCTGTTAATTGTAGCGCAAGCTATACCGATCGAAATAGATATCGACGGTGTAGCAAGAGTAGGTAAAACACGAGTAACTTTAGATACAGTTGTGGCTGAATTCGATCGAGGTGCAACTGCCGAAGAAATAGTCTACCGATATCCGGCTCTAAAATTAGCAGATGTCTATAGCACAATTAGTTTTTATCTAAATCATCAACAAGAAGTCGCCCAATACCTGCAACAAAGACAACAGCAAGCTCAAGAAATCCGACTCGTCAACGAGCAGAAATTCGATCCCCAAGGATTGCGAGATAGACTGTTAGCACGTCGAGTAGAAAGATTGGGATGATAAAACTGCTAGCGGATGAAAACTTTGACAACACAATTATTCGAGGGTTATTACGTCGTCAACCAAATATCGATATTATCCGCGTTCAGGATACTGAATTGTCTGGTGCAAACGATCCAACTGTGTTGGCTTGGGCTGCCAAAGAAAATCGGATACTCTTGACTCATGATGTGGCAACAATTACTCGCTACGCTTACGAACGTATTGCCAAAGAGCAAGCAATGCCTGGAGTAATTGAAGTTGTATCTGGTTCGCAAGTTGGAAGGGTAATTGAAGATATTTTAATGCTGTTGGAATGCTCCTTTGATGGGGAGTTAGCAGATCAGATTTATTATCTACCTCTGCCTTGAGGGGTAATACATAGGCACGATCGACCGAGCTTTGCTAACTACACAGCGATTCGGGATCCCGGCTTATGATAGTGTTATGAGAGCAGAAGTAGCAGCGAGTGAAAAGGAGATCGATCGTGAGCGCAGGTAGTAGCAGTACGCATCAAATTAAATTTGGGACTGATGGATGGCGGGGAATTATCGCAGACGACTTTACCTTTGCAAACGTATGTAAGGTAACGCGCGCGATCGCCGCATACCTCAGCACGGCTTACAGTCAGGATCGTCCGGTGTTAGTCGCTTACGATCCGCGATTTTTGGCAGATAAATTTGCCCATACTGCCGCAGAAATATTAGCAGACTTGGGATGGACGGTAAAACTAGTCGATCGAGATTGTCCCACACCAGTAATCGCATTCAACGCCAAGCACCTCAACTCTGCGGGTGCCCTGATGTTTACCGCCAGTCACAATCCAGCCGCCTATTGTGGGATTAAATATATCCCCGACTATGCTGGCCCAGCAACATTAGAAATCACCGATACGATCGTGGGGAATCTGGCTAGTGCTAGCGACGCACCCCCAGAAAACAAGAACCCTGGCAACATTAGCACTTTCGACCCGCAGCCAGAGTATTTTAAATTTATCTATACCCTACTCGATGTCGAGCGGATTCGATCGGCCAAGCTCAAAGTCAAATTCGATGCGATGTATTCCACCTCGCGGGGATACTTAGATAAAGTATTACTCCACTGTGGTTGCGAAACCGAAAACTTCCACATGCAGCGGGACGTATTATTTGGCGGTGGAATGCCAGAACCCAAAGCCGAACTCCTCGGCGAACTGATTGCCGCAGTGCAAAAGGATAAAGCCGATCTCGGTGTCGCTACAGATGGCGATGCAGACAGGTTTGGGATCGTCGATGAGTTAGGTAACGTCCTCACGCCGAATACCGTCCTCCTCGTCCTTGCCAAGCATTTAATCAAAAACAAAGGTAAAACTGGCGCGATCGTCCGTACAGTGGCGACTACCCACCTTCTAGACAACTTTGCTGCCAAGCATGGTGTTCCCCTAATTG
>NZ_PVWO01000524.1 GCF_003003845.1 Chamaesiphon polymorphus CCALA 037
AGTCTAGACGGTCAAAGATTAGTCACAGACACGATTACCGGAGCTGCAATCGATGCCGAACAACTCGGCAAAGATCTCGCACATCGCCTCCGCTCTCAAGGCGCGCAAACCATTCTCGATGAAATCTTTGCCCTCGTCGAAAGAGACGGGTTGAAGAAAGTGCTGGACGAGCAGACAAATAGTTAGGAGTTGGGAGTTGGGAGTTGGGAGTTGGGAGCAGGGGAGAGGATTTTGGATTGAGCTTACATCAAAATCCTTTCCCCTTTCCCCCTAAAACCTAAAGCCTAAAACCTAAAGCCTAAAGCCTAAAGCCTAAAGCCTAAAGCCTAAAACCTAAAACCTATCAACGTTTGCGCTGAAAAGCTTTTAGGTTAGTTAAAGTGCGTTGCTGATTGTAAGTGTCGCCTTGGATCCGAAATAACTCGGCAGCAATACGTAAATCGGCAATAGCTCCTTTGCAATCGCCAAGTTGATGGCGAGCGTAAGCGCGATTATTGTAAGTAATGGCTTTTTCTGGTAAAAGGCGAATCACCTGAGTGTAATCGACGTAAGCACCTCGATAATCTTTCATGTTAAGCTTGGCTGCCGCGCGATTGGTATAAGCAAGTGCATGA
This sequence comes from Chamaesiphon polymorphus CCALA 037, assembly GCF_003003845.1. Taxonomy (GTDB): domain Bacteria; phylum Cyanobacteriota; class Cyanobacteriia; order Cyanobacteriales; family Chamaesiphonaceae; genus Chamaesiphon; species Chamaesiphon polymorphus. The sequence goes on from NZ_PVWO01000524.1 coordinate 615, forward strand.
TTTGGATCGAGACGAATTACTTCGGTATAATCGACGATCGCGGGAATATTTTGTTGGAGTTGGGCGTGTAAGATTCCCCGGTGCAAATAGGCGTCGATGTCTTGGGGATTTTCTTTGAGTGCAGCATTGAGGCTGGCGATTGTCGGTTGTGCTGTTTCAGTTGCGGTCGGCTCTGGAGCAGCAATCGCGAGCGATTGGATCGATACAAGTGCGATCGCGGTGAGAATACTTAGCTTGGAGGGTAAATATTTAGTCATCGGCATACATCGAGGTTGAATTATATACAATCTACAACTTATTGTATTAGTTTTGGGCGATCTGAGCTGCGATCGATTCGGATCTCGATCGCCACATCGACGTCGAACTCTCATTCCAAAAAATAAACCCCTGTAAAGGAGTTCTTTGAGAATTCATCATTATTAAATACGTTTAAATAGGCAAGAAATAATTAGTCTGTTTCTTTATCTACATCCAATAACTGAGCTATTTTCAGTTTGCGCTTGGAGTAAATACCATAACCAAAAGCGAGTGCAGACCCCAAAATGGTTGATGGTTCTGGAACCGAGGCAACCGAACCGCCTAAAACATTGCCAGAGCCAGTAATAGTATTAGTAAAAGCTCCAACACTAGTATTGGTATTCCCCGTCGTTACAAAGAAGTAATTAACGCCAGCAGTGAGATTGGTAGTAAATCCCGATAGACCAAAACCAGGCACACCCATAAAGTCATTGTTGCCAATAATGGCATTGACTAAAGGAGTCGCCGGATTAAAAGCATTTCTATACAAAAATGTATAATTGTCCCAAGCACTGGGGATAGTTGCTAGGCTTACAAAATTGTAGCTACCCGAAGCATCGACATTAAAAGCATAACTACTATATGAAACTGCCGTTCCAATTCCGGTGTTAGCAGATGGTGGAGTGCCTTCATTCGGTCGCGTCCAAGTTGGAGCAGCTACTGTAGTTCCACTGAAAGTAACTGCTTGTGCTTTAGGTGCGATCGACGATAATACTGTCAAACCCAAAGCAATTCCCGCACCAGCGATAGTAATTTTTTTAACTGCACTCATAAGTAAATTTGGTGAGAGGATAAATGCCAGCTTGATAATAACCCAAGCATTCAATCCCGCGCTGTTCGAGAGTGCGATCCCCTTCAAAATTCAGTAATAGTGCTCGATCTGTCGATCGAATCGGCACCACAGGATACCAATAAATTACATTAAATTCAGCCAAAATACGTAGGCTCTGAGATCGCGATCGTTAGCTAGATCGCTGAATAATTGACAAATTTGCGACAAAATAAAAGTAAATCTCGATTGCCATCTCCCCATGCATCTTTCCCGTCCGCGTTTGACTGAATTAGCTGCGGTCTTTTTGAAGCTAGGTACGATCGGTTTTGGCGGCCCAGTGGCACATATTGCCATGCTGGAGGCGGAAATTGTCAGTCGGCGACAGTGGATTAGTCAGCCACAATTTCTCGACCTCATCGGTTTGACAAACCTGATTCCGGGGCCGAGTTCTACAGAATTGGCGATTTATATCGGCTATCTACGTGCTGGCTGGTGGGGCTTAATTGTGGCTGGAGTGTGTTTTATCGTGCCAGCGATGGCGATCGTGTGGGGGATAGCGATCGTCTACGTGCGTGTCAGCGATCTGCCACAAGCGATCGCCATGTTTGCCGGAATTAAGCCTGTAGTGGTAGTACTCACCATTCAAGCAATGTGGAAATTACGCATCAGTGCGATTAAAAATCTGCCCACAGGCATCGCTGGAGCCGTCGCGATCGGGTTATTTGGGGTTTTTGATGTCAATACCTTAATCGTGCTATTGGTGGCGGGATTTGGGGTAATGGTGTGGCAAAACTGGCGCAACTGGCGCGGGGGATTGTCAGCCGTCTGGTTGCCGAGGTTCGATCTGCCGATTTTAGCAGTCGTGCCTGCGATCGCCTCTCATCCTTCATGGGTGGATGTCTTCACCATTTTCCTCAAAATTGGAGCGACGATTTATGGTGGTGGTTATGTCTTGCTGGCATTTCTGCAACCCGAATTAGTCGAACGCACTCAGTGGTTGACATCCACTCAATTGCTCGATGCGATCGCCATCGGTCAAGTTACACCTGGCCCTCTGTTTACGACAGCAACATTTATCGGTTATTTACTGGCAGGACACGCAGGCGCGATCGCGGGTACAGTTGGTATTTTCTTACCCAGCTTTATCTTCGTGGCAATTGTTACATTTTGGTCACCAAAATTGCGCCAATCTGTCTGGTTTAGAAGTTGGTTGGATGGGGTGAATGCAGGAGCCTGGGGCGCGATTGCTGTTGTCGCTTATCGGTTGGGGGTGGTGACATTCGTAGACTGGCTGTCGATCGCGATCGCTGCAATCGGTGCTTTGTTAATCTGGCGATGGCGAGTCGATCCGCTCTGGCCGATCTTAGGTGGTGCTGCGATCGGGTTAATAATACAATTGGCTCGATCTTAAAGCCAGACAAAAATCTAAGCATCGATAAATGGGTAGATGAGTGGATGGGTGGATGGACTAACGCAGGCATTCACTATCCACCATCCACCATCCACTATCCACTATCCACTACCTAAAGCCTACCCTCTACTGAACCAGAGCTAATGGTGGATTGACAGCAGTGGCGCGTCGATCGATAACGGTATCGATTAAGCCATAATCTTTGGCTTCGACAGCCGACATGTAGAAATCGCGATCGGTATCTTCTTGGATTTTCTCCAAAGGTTGACCCGTATGTTTGGCCAACAGATCGTTCAATGTCCCCTTGATATAGAGAATTTCTTTCGCTTGGATCGCAATATCCGTCGCTTGTCCCTGTGCGCCACCTAAAGGCTGGTGAATCATAATCCGCGAACTAGGCAGACTCGTGCGTTTGCCTTTGGTACCAGCACTCAAGAGAAATGCCCCCATACTAGCCGCAAATCCCATGCATACAGTAGAGACATCGGGGCGAATTTGATTCATCGTATCGAAGATGCCCATGCCTGCCGATACCGAACCGCCAGGAGAGTTAATATATAGATAGATATCTTTCTCTGGATCTTCTGCTTCCAAAAACAGCAGTTGTGCCACGATCAGGTTAGCCAAATCTGAGGTTACTTGGCCGCCCAAGAAAACAATTCGATCGCGCAATAGTCGAGAATAAATATCGAAGGCGCGTTCGCCTCTGCCAGATTGTTCGATGACGGTAGGTATCATAACGGTGCCAGTATATATCGATTCTTTTTATTATCGCCCAATCTCGCAGCTTCCGGTCTAGTGGTATCCGTACCAGTCG
>NZ_PVWO01000525.1 GCF_003003845.1 Chamaesiphon polymorphus CCALA 037
CGTAACTCGTGGTTTAGCTGACGGATGTGTCTGACGATCGCGATTGTTTCGATCGTCTTCGCTAGTGACGTCGGGATTATCGGTAGTGGTACTGGCTATTTGACTCGAATCGCCGATTGTCTCTCGCTCCAAGATCGAGTTATCGCGCTCCAATCGATCGGGTGGTGGAGCGGTTGTCGAGTGTGTTTGCGCGTGAGCACTGCTAGCAATGACCAAATACCAACCCGCGATCGCGATGCAATAACAGGCTAATTTATAATTAGTTTGATAATACGCCAATAACTGTGAATACATATATCCAAATCTTCTCTACCGATCGATTCTCTCTCCAGTGACATCAGCACCCAGTTTGGAAAAAAACACCCATCCTAGTTCAGTTCATTCGGTTTTACCTGCATCGAACAAAACTAGAGATGGGTAGATTTTTTTAATCGAGTAAGTACGAATTCGCGCCGATCGATCGGCAGATGCCGATCGTCGATCTATAGGGGCATAGATTAGATCGACGCAAACTCTCTGTTTCTACTTGATCATGGGGATGTAGGATAAACCAGCAGAACTACCAGTGTAGTTGTACCGAACTTCGGTTTTGCTATTATTCACCGATGCAGCAGTGTTGTTGGTGTTGTTCGTTGTTTGACCGACTTGGCTGTTGACATTACTGTTGCTAGTATTGTCATTGGCACCACCTTTACTAGTGTTTAGATCGCGGCTGGCAACAGCACTAGTTGTATTGTTATTGGTAGCAAAATCACTAGTTGTATTGTTGTTGCTATTTACATTACTAGTTGTATTGTTATTAGTAGCAAAATTACTAGTTGTATTGTCGTTGCTATTTACATTACTAGTTGTATTGTTATTAGTAGCAAAGTTACTAGTTGTCGTCTTAGTAGTGCCACCACTATTACCAGTCCCAGTCGTACTATTAGTAGTGTTGGAATTAGGTACGTTAATGTTACTTGCAGCAACGCTACTGCTGCCAGTACCAGTACTATTACCAAAACTAGTACCATCAGTACCCGTTTTGTTGTCGGTTAAGTTATTAGTAGCCGTTTTGTTATCAGTGGCGTTAACAACACCCGTTTTGTTGTCGGTTAAGTTATTAGTAGCCGTTTTGTTATCAGTGGCGTTAACAACACCCGTTTTGTTATCGGTTAAGTTATTAGTTGCCGTTTTGTCATCACTGGCAGTAATTTCACGATAGTTGTCGAAATTAGAGTTTTTGGTGGTGGTTGCCTGAACGTTCGAGCGGTTCTCCTGAGAGGTGCTGAAATTAACGGAGTCAGAAGTATTATTCGTTCTGACAATATCGCTATTACTTACATAGGAGAAAGTTACAGGTGCGCTAAAGCCTCTGGCAGTTGCCGTTGTACCCGCGTTGGGGCCAGAAGTCAGACTGGCCGAGCTAGCAGTACTTTCAGATTCACCAGTAGCTACCGCAGCCGAGAGTTCGCGGACGCCAGTACCGCCACCATTGGCATTTGTACCAGGCTGGATCGAGAAATTACCATTGGAGGTACCGTCAAATTTGATCGATACCGCAGCAGCAGTAGTCCCAGTAGTTGGGAGAGCCTGAGCTGCCATGGGGAAAACCGCAGAACTAGCTACCAGAGCCAGAGTCAGTTTAGATTGAAAATTCATAAATTCCACCCTTTGCTGTATTTGTACTAAGCAATGTATAATCTAGGCACAAGTTTTTGATAAAATCTGGCTCGTCAACAAAATTACTCAAGCATGGTGGTTGTCGAGTTCCAACTCTAGATCGTTTCATGGATAAAAAGTTGGCGAGTTACTTTCTTCGCACACACATCCGTCTACCAAACTTATCAGCACAAAATACAGGTGACAAAACCCGAGATTGGGCTAAAATAAAAATGGCAATCTTCCGCTTTCTAGATACTAGAAAGAGTTAGAAAACGCGGACAATGATATTGTTAAAAAAATCTCGTTTAAGTAAGAAACTCTTCTCCCCAAGCCATTATTAATTTATCGATCGACCATCAACTTAGAAGCTAATTTTTATTTTTTGCTCAGAGTTAACAATCTTTGTCAAGACCTTTTTCTCCAGATTTCATTAACTTCATCATACGACTTTTTCTATAAAACTGACAATAGTTGTAGTCCTATTTACGTAATAAGGCTGATGTCTATTTTTGAGATTCGAGTAAGATTGCTGATTCGATTGGTGAATATTTACGCAATATGATTGAATTAAATCAGTCGATCTGCCGATCTTAAAATCGGGTGCTAGCATATTTGCCTTGCGATCCCCGGAAAGTGAAAACGCTATAACTAGCCTATAGCAACAGATATAAGATTTGAATTAGGCTCGGGGAGCAGTGTCTGTGAGCTAGGACACGATCGAGATTTTTGCTGTTCGACGATCTGACCCCTATTTTAACCAGTTGGCGATCGCTAACTCAGTTCTGCTAAATAGCCGATCGTCATTTAGGGTAGTGGAAATCGATCGATTGCCCCTACCATCTATCCTTGTTAATGGATTAATGCAGCCACCCGCATCGCCGAACAAATCGCTCCTTCATGCAAACCGTCGGCAAGGTAGGCACCCGCATGATAAGTATGATATTCGCCATTAGTGGCGACGACTTCATCACGATAGCGAAACGAATCGACCGTATATTTGGGAGTATGATGCTGTTGAATATGGACGATTTGTCTCGGATCGATCGAGTCTTCTAAATGAAAGGCTAAATTATATTGACGCGAGGACGTAATTCCACAAAGTTGGTTGAGATAGGCGTTATAACCCCAACCGTGGGGGGTTTGAAAGAAATCAAATTCGGTGAGTTGTTTGATGCCATAACGATCGTACATTGATGTATCGGTATGGACGATCGTCGTTGCATAGTTAGGTTGCCAAGCACCAAAGCGGCGGCGTTCGGCGTCTGTCGGATCGGCGAGTAATGCCAAGACTCGATCGGGTGGCGTCGCAAACACTACTTTATCAAATAATTGCGGCGGTTTGCCTGCTAGTTTCACACGCACTTTACCCTCTGGCGTCCGCCATACCTCGGTAACATCGACGTTTAGCAGTACCGTCCCTCTAAAGCGTTCGAGAATTTTTTCGATATAGGAGTACACCCCACCTTTGATGCGCACCCATTCAGTCAGTACGTAATCGCGTAGTGAGGGAATCGCTAATTCGGCGGGGACATCATCGATTTGCTCGAAGGGGATGGAATAGCTATACATCGTCAGTAATTTTAGCCAGTAATTGCGGGCGCACTTTGCGGGTAGATATTTAGATAATGGTCGATCGTAAAGGCTTTGAAGGTTGGCAAAATGCATTTTCAATTGCAGTCCGATCGATCGCACATAAAGACTATCTAAGCGTAGATACTCAATTATGCGCTGGATGCCCGTGATATTTTTGCGAATTGTCGTACCGGACAAAAATCGATCGCCATCTTTGAAATACAATGCCGATCCGAGATCGACTGGTTCGAGTTCTACGCCTAATTCTTGCATTAGTGCGAGAAAGTTATGAAATTTGCGAGTGAATTCGAGTACGCCTGCTTCGAGATATAGACCGCGATTTTGGGAATCGGTTCTGACATTTTTATTAAGCGATCGAATGTGTCCGCCTAAGATTGGTTGTTTTTCAAATACTGTGACTTGATGCCCTTTTTTGTCGAGTAAGTATGCGGTAACGATGCCGCTGGCTCCGCCGCCGATGACTGCTATTTTCATAAAATTAGCTCCTTATTGTGGTAAGATAAGTGATGAATTAAAGTTAGATGTTGCTGGATTTAGCAACTGCAAATTGATAGACTCGATCGACAAGTCTATGTTTGTTTTGATATGGGTTATTTAAGTTGCTGCGTAGTCCTTTACCCCACCCCAGCCCTCCCCTTATAAAGGGGAGGGAGTAAGAG
>NZ_PVWO01000526.1 GCF_003003845.1 Chamaesiphon polymorphus CCALA 037
GGGTCTGGGGGGAGACCCCCCAGATCCGGGTTCTCCTAGCACCAGTAACTCAAAACTAAGCACTCTTCTAAAATCCAAAATCCCATGACAATAACGGCAACCAAAAATGTGCGCGAAAGCCAATGGCACGCCCTGTCAGTGCCGGAAACTGCTCGAAGCCTCAATAGCGATCTGCATAGGGGATTGACTGTTGCCGATGCCGAGCAGCGACACCATCGACTTGGTGCCAATCAACTAGTCGGTAAGCCAGGAAAAAGTGCTTGGGTGCGGTTTTTGTTGCAATTCAATCAGCCCCTGTTGTATATCTTGCTCGCGGCTGGAGTCGTCACCGCTTTTTTACAAGAATGGATCGACTCTGGCGTAATTTTTGGAGTCACGATTATCAACGCCATTATCGGCTTCGTCCAAGAATCTAGAGCCGAAAGTGCGATCGCCGCACTAGCTAAGTCGGTAACTACCGAAACCACCCTCATTCGCGACGGTCGCACCCAGCGCGTTCCCGCCGATCGATTGGTACCAGGAGATTTAGTCCAGCTCGCGGCGGGAGATAAAATCCCTGCCGATTTGCGGTTGGTAGAAGTTAGCAACCTCACCGTCGATGAGTCGGGATTGACTGGCGAATCGGTACCGATTCAAAAAGACACGCAGCCACTAGAGACAGGCGTCGCCCTAGCCGAACGCACCTGTATGGCCTATATGGGCAGCCTGGTAACTTCGGGACAGGGACAGGGTTTGGTCGTCGCGATCGCCAATGCCACCGAGACGGGGCGGATCTCGCAATTGATGGAGCAGAGCACGGATGTAGAGACACCCATTACCCGCAAGCTCGGCAAATTCAGTAAAAAGCTGCTGTATATTGTCTTGGGGCTAGCGGTACTGAATTTCTTGGTGGCTCTGCCGCAAAATGAATCTTGGGTAGAAGTATTTACGACCACAGTCGCTTTTGCCGTAGCAGCTATTCCCGAAGGCTTACCCGCGATCGTCACAATTACCCTAGCTATTGGCGTGTCGCGGTTGGCTAGGCGCAATGCGATCGTCCGCAAACTAGCAGCAGTAGAAACACTCGGCAGTACGACTGTAATTTGTTCGGATAAAACCGGAACGCTGACCGAAAACCAGATGACAGTACAGGCGATTTTTGCTGGCGTTGGCGCAGCCTCTCAGAATGAGAATCGCGCGTACCGAGTGACAGGCGTAGGTTACGACCCCGATGGAGAGATTTTAGCAGAGGATCGACCGATCGATCTTGCCAGCGCACCAGCCCTAAATGAATGTCTCACAGCCGGACTATTGTGCAATGATTCCCATCTCCAGCCGCAACCCGACGGACAATATAAAATCGTTGGCGACCCCACTGAAGCATCCTTGATTGTTGCTGCCCAAAAAGCGGGGTTAAATGTTGAAGACTTAGCAGCCAAAATGCCGAGGTTGGATGTGATTCCATTTGAGTCTCAGTATCAGTACATGGCAACATTGCATCAAACCGATCGTAATGAGAAATCAATCTACGTCAAAGGCTCCACTGAAGCCATTCTCCAGCGATGCGATCGAATGCTCGACGAGCGCGGACAGTCCATCGATCTAGATCGCGTGCGGATCGAACGCCAAGCGGATGAAATGGCACAGCAGGGATTGCGAGTGCTGGCATTTGCTACTAAGTCGGTAACGAGTTTACCCCAACCGCTATCGCATGGAGATGTCGATCGAGGACTAGTTTTTCTCGGTTTGCAAGGAATGCTCGATCCGCCCCGAACCGCTGCAATTGCCGCCGTGAGGGATTGCCAAGCCGCCGGAATTAAAGTCAAGATGATTACAGGCGACCACGTACTCACAGCCACGGCGATCGCTGGGATGATGCAATTGAGCCAAGGTGCGGAAATTGAGTCCTATTCGGGAAGCGATCTGAGCCAGATGAGCGATGGCGAATTTGCTAACGCCGCCGCATCGGGCAACGTATTTGCAAGGGTGGCTCCCGAACAGAAATTGCGCCTAGTTGAAGCCCTCCAAGCCAAGGGCGAGATCGTCGCCATGACGGGCGATGGAGTCAACGACGCCCCCGCCCTCAAGCAAGCGGATTTGGGCATCGCCATGGGCATTACAGGCACCGAAGTGTCTAAAGAAGCCGCCGCGATGATCTTAACCGACGATAACTTTGCCTCGATCGCCGCTGCTGTCGAAGAGGGGCGAACGGTCTATCAAAATCTGCTCCGCGCGATCGCCTTCGCCCTGCCAGTCAATGGGGGCGAAGGTTTGACGATCTTAGCAGGTGTATTAATGGGGACGGCTTTACCGATTCTGCCGTTACAAATTCTCTGGATCAATATGGTTAGTGCTACGGCTCTCACCATTCCCCTCGCCTTTGAACCCAAGTCCACCGCCGTGATGAAGTTGCCACCGCGCAACCCCAACGAACCCCTCCTCACGGCACGCCTACTGCGTCGGATCGTCATCATTTCGCTGTTTAATGTCATCGCCGTCTTTGGTAGCTTTGGATGGGCGCAGCAAACGATCGGCAATATCGCCGTGTCCCGCACGATGGCAGTCAATACACTCATCTCCGCCGAAGCCTTTTATCTGCTGAGTATTACCCAGTTTGTCCCCTCCATTTTTGCCAAATTACGAGATCGTCGCCGTCCGATTGCCTATATACCAGCGATCGGCATTGCCACGATCCTGGTGTTGCAATGGATATTTGTGGAATGGAGCGTGATGAATCAATTGTTCCAAACAGTGCCTCTGAGCTTCGATCGTGCAGCCCGGAGCGTGGCTATAAGTTTGCCTGTCGTCATTGTTGTCAAGCTTCTCGATCGTTTCGACCCGATCGAGTAAATATAGAACTCAAATGTATATGTATCAATAATTATGGATCTGTAGGGGCGGGTTTATGCTAGCAACTATCGATTGTACCGAGCGAGATCGAGCGAACCCGCCCTCCCCCACCAGAAGATCTCAAATCGGTTCCATGGCAGTTCTATTGGATTTGTAAGAATATCGGAGGGTAACGCACCGTTCAGGATCGATCGGAAGAGGAGCGGTGCGTTTTGCTGATGCAGAAACACACCCTATGCCTGTCAATTCCCAAGTTTTCTCTCTAATTTGCGATCGTTCCTAATCTAAATTGGGGACGACTTTTTTCTCTTAACAATCGGGAATCTAACCGCAGAGTTTTGTAGTCGATCGTATCCTGTAGATTTGGGGACAAATCGGCAATTTATGAATAGACGATCGAGCAGTGGGATTTTAGCTTTATTCTCAGCATTATTATTAGTTAGTTGCAACAAACAATTCACCCAACTTACTACTCCCACATCCACGATCGTCCCAATTCAGTCCCCCAAAATTCAGCAGATCCTTGACAATGCGATCGCTCAAACCAAAATTACCCGCAGCTACGATCCGGCTTATGTAAAACTCGCCTATCCCGGCGGCGATGTCCCCATGACTACTGGCGTTTGTACCGATGTCATTATTCGCGCCTTTAGAGCGGTAAAAATCGACCTGCAAGCAGAAGTCCATCGCGATATGCAGCGCAACTTTGCCGCATACCCCCGCAATTGGGGTGCCAAGGCTCCCGACGCCAATATCGACCATCGCCGCGTACCTAATTTGATGACGTGGCTCCAACGTCGCGGTAAAGCCGTCCCGATTACCAATAATGGTCGCGATTATCAACCAGGCGATATCGTAACTTGGGGCTTTAGCGACGGACAACAACACATCGGCATCGTTAGCAATATTCGCGTCGCACCCGATCGACTGGCGATCGTCCACAATGTTGGTAGTGGTACTAAAGTCGAAGATGTCCTCTTTGTCTGGAAACAGATCGGACATTATCGCTATTTTTAAATCTACATAAATATATTATTGCTTTGTCAAAATAATTAAGAT
>NZ_PVWO01000527.1 GCF_003003845.1 Chamaesiphon polymorphus CCALA 037
CGCAGTAAAGGTTTCAAGCGTCAAATCGACGCACCACCTAAAATCATTATACTTTGCCGTGAAAATAACGATCGACTAAGCCCTCAAACCCTCTCCAGCAGAGGCATCGACGCACCTCGACGAAAATACGTCGTTTCAGCCGATCGAGGGGGGTGCGTCGATTTTGAGTAAAAAAATATTTAGATGGTATAACTACCAGGCATTAATTCTAACTCGATCGATCTTTCAACGTTCGACCCGAATGTAGTGTCCAAAAACAACCCTGCAAAATCGCTCCCCAACCATAGTCAGAGAGCGCAAGAGCGGAATGAAGTAATTTTTACAAACCTAATTTAAATCCTCACGAGCTGGACTAATCCGAGATTCATACTGTTGTTTGATAATGGCATATTCGCGATCGAGTGCGGCTAAATCCTCTTCATAATTGGCGGTAATTTCCGCTTTTTTTGCAGAGCGAGCGGCTGCTATTAACTGCTGGGCTTCATGTTGCGGTCTGCCAGTTGTATCGATGTTTAAGCGAGCGGTTTGAAGACTCTCAATCTCGGCTCTATAGCCTTTGGCGCGTTGTTGATGATAGCGATGATATTCCAAATCTAGCTCGGCTATTCTTTGGTTAAATACCTCGATATCGTAATTAGCCTTTAACATCGATTCTGATTTAAATGGTGTTTGGGGGTCATTATTTAGAATCCAAGCAATATATCGATCGATAAATTCTTCTCGATACTCTCTGTCATCGGGGATTAACTTTAATTTCGCAGGATTCATTACTGGTTGCTTCAAAGTAGACAACATCAAAGGCTCAGAATCGCTAGCCTCAAGATTCTTGGCATTATTAACTCTAGTCACGCTTGACTTGACAATCGATCGCATAATTTGTTTAATTACTTGCCGTTTTATCATCTGGTTCTGTATCCTTTTGTAAGATAGAAGTATATTCGTCTAGTAGTTGTCGATAGGCTGAAGGCAATTCAAAGAATTCAGCATATAAATAAGCGATGCCTAACAGAAAAGATACGGGTAAAGCTGCACCAACCAATGCTGCGATAATCCCATTAGGTAGCAAGATTGAGAACACTGTAATTGCCTCGATCGACATCAAACCGCCGCAAATAGATTTCACCAGAGGATTGGGAAGTGAATCGAATTTAGATTCAACTCGTTCTAATTGAGCTTGGTAGGTTATATTGTAAAATTCTTCTAGGTTCATAAATTTAGCACTAGTGTAGGTCGATCGAATTGTACTGAGTGAAGCAGAAGTGAGCCGAAACAGGAGCGATATTTAGGGTTAAATATTCATCCCATCATTGATGCTCTTAGAAGCCACTTTGCTCTTGCGCGCAGCTTTGCTGTTGTAATTGAGCAACCAGCCCACCATCACAGTTCCAGCCAGCCCATCTGCAATACCCGCCCCAATGACACCGCCAGCAATGGTAGCAGGTGCCACCATGATGCCAGGAACAGTGTATTTAGCGACTTGGTGTGAAGAGGCACTAAAAGTCATCGCGCCGATCGCAATCACGATCGCTTGAGCGGTTTGGCGGTAACTATCTGGGAATTTGCTCTGAGTAAGGGGTTTGAGGGCATTGATGCGATCGAGTGCCAAATCCTCCTTAGCTGCTTGCTCGATCGCTGCAATCAACGCTAGTTGTTTGTCATGGCTCAACTTTTTGAAGTCTTCGGTGGAAAGACGTTTCCAGCGGTTGATGCGATCGCGACGATTGGGGGTCATAATTATATTTAGCTCCTTTCATTAGTTGACAGTTGACAGCGAAGTTATTAGGGCGGAGGGCTTTAAATCCTCCTTATTTGGCAGCAGATCCGTTGGTTGAGTGTAGTCGAAACCAACGGAAGCGATCGATTATTTTCTAGCTCGATCGAACACCCAGTCGATACCACATTCTTTAGCTTGTACAAAGCTGCAAACTTTGACGTTTGGTACCTTGGCTAAAGTCCGGTTCAATTGACCTTGCAGAACGGTTTCTGGGCCAATAATCGTTAAGAATCCCTCCTTGGTAATTTTCTGCACTAGCACCGAAAGGGTCGCCGAATCGATTGCCTTTTTACCTGTGGTAGGTTCGGCGGCTTGGATAACTAAAATTGCGGCAACTTTGCCTGAAGCACCCAAGACACGCTGATGTTGAATTACCTCATCCATGCTGCTTAGAGCCGCAATCAGATCGGTTCCTGGCTCTTTACCGATCCCTGGTGGAGCAGTAGCCGCTCGATCGCAATCTAGATTTTGATTGCTGGTATAATTTGCGTTATTTACGATTTGAACTCGATCGGCAAACTTACCGTCGATAACTAGATCTTTTTCGATCAATTGCTCTTGTCTATGACGACAAATTTTAGTTACCTCTGCTCGATTGATTTGATTTGATTGGGATGTGTCGCCAAAGAACACACTTAATACTCCTTGTATTCGGGTATAACCGAACATCTGGAACGCAAGCCCGATCGCTAATAATGCAATTACCCAAGCAGCAGGCGATCGATAAATTGGTTGTACTGATGATGATGTCATGGTTTAGATCTCCTACTTTTGCTCTGGTTTGCTATTAAATTAATTGAGAATTGAGAATTGACACTTCGACAAGCGATACAGTGAGCGGAGCGTTGCATCGATCGAACTCGAAGTGACGAAGTACTCAGTGCAAGGAATTCGGTTTTTAGGATGCGTATTTAACTATTTATAGATTGACATATCGGCAGAAAAGAGCTTTTCTGGTGTAAGAGGGTGAACAAAGATTAACAAATATACTCGGTCTAATTCTCCTGCCTCTATAGGCGGAATTCTTTGGGGATGGGGTTTAAATCCCATCCCAAAAAACAACGCTGTCAACTGTCAACTGTCAACTGATTTAACGAGATGGGCAACGCTCTGGCTGTTGGCGATCGCCAGAACCATTCAATAAACCACCTGCTTTTGATAACCAATCGTTATCATCTTTCTGTTCTTCAATCCCCAGCAGGCTATGAGCGATAGGTTTAAGGAAGGGATTGCGTTCTGCACTCGCCCCCAGTTTAAAAATAGTCAGCCCTAACCACCCAACAAAAACACAGGTGAGGACGATAGCGATCGAATTAGAAACAAATTTGAAAGGGTTCATCATGACTTGCCAATTAGTTAGGTAAAGTGAATTAAAACTTGGTTCAAAACTATGTCACAGCGGTACTAGGCTGTACAAGAGAGGATGTGGGATAAATCGATGAGATTACTACCCGCAGCTTGTTTGAGAGCTTTCCCAGTGGTTTTGAGATGGGCGACTACGGTAAAATCGATCCCCTTATCTTTAAGTCGGTTGACGACGGGGAAAAAGTCAGCATCCCCACCACCGCAGAGAATTACTCGATCGCCAGGAGCCGCTGCAACGGCATCGATCGCTATTTGAACATCATCACCTTTGGTTTTATATTTGCCACCGCCAATGTCAACCATTGGGAAGAGTAATACTTCAAAACCAATTTGGTTCAAATAGGCGATAAAGTGTTTTTGAGATTGGCTGCCTGTATCGGCAAGATAAAATTTACACTTGACTTTATTTGCTCCTTGAGTTAATGTTTTGCGGATGAGTTGATAGTCGAGCTTGCCTAGCTCTTTTTCGACAAAATACATCGCATTACCATCTACTAGTAGATGAGTGGTTGATTGTTTAATCGGAATAACATTACTTTTGGTTTCTTCCTTTGCTCTCAGACTATTTAGCTGCGCGATCGTGGTTTGATAATCGACAATTTCTTGGGCTTGAGCGGCGATAGTCGATCGATGGCTATGGTTGAGTTGTTGGATTTTATGAATCTCACGAACTTGGAGATTTAGTTGAGTTTTTTGGATTAGAACTTGATGTTCTAATTGATTCGTAAGCTCTCCCAG
>NZ_PVWO01000528.1 GCF_003003845.1 Chamaesiphon polymorphus CCALA 037
CAGATGTGTATAAGAGACAGCCACCCCAGCAATCGATCGACAAGTTATGACTCAGATTCAATCTACATCCCCCGAAGATAATCCCATCATCAACCTAGTCGATCGAATCCTCGCCAAAGCGATCGAAGATCGAGCCTCTCACCTCTACTTTGAACCCCAAGATCGATCCCTCCAGATTAGAGTGCGCCACAACGGGTTATTGCAAACCGCATTGCAAAACATGCCCCACCACACGATCGTACCCACCATCGATCGCCTCAAAGCCCTCGCCCAAATCCACCCAGAACGCCCCGCCCCGCAAACTGGCACATTCGATCGACCCAGCAAAATCGGTCGCGTCCAAATCGCCATTACCACCCTACCAACTCAATTTGGCGACACCATTACCGCTAAAATTACCTACACCCAACGCCCCCAAATAGCCCTCCACCAACTCATTCCCGATCGCCAAGTCTTCGAGCCAATCTCCCGCATCATTCACAGCCATCGCGGACTGATCCTCATCGTCGGCGCACGAGATAGTGGCACATCTGCCATCGTCGATGCCAGCCTCGCTGAACTGCAACAAGCCGATCGCAAGATTTATGCAATCGATCGCCAATTAACAGCCGACATCCCAGGAATCGATCGAATTCTCCTCCCCGCCGCAGCCGATGCGCAAACTATCGCCCGTACCATTGACACCTGTTTGCACCAACAACCCGACATCCTCGCCATCGGCGCGATCGATAGCCTCCCTGTCGCCCAAACCGCACTCCAAGCCGTCGCACAAGGTTGCCTCGTCTTCGCCACCATCGCCGCCGCCACCGCAGGCGAAGCGATCTCCAACCTCATCGCCCTGGGCGTCCCCGCAGCGCAGCTCTACACGGCCACCATCGGCATCATTGCGCAAAAATCGTTAAAACAGCTTTGCAACGATTGTCGGCTGCCACAGGAACCAGATCGACTCCCATTAGCCCAACTCGGCAATACGATTCTCAGCCTCACCGATCGTAGTTCCTATTATCGCGCCCATACTCTCGACCCGATCGCGATAGAACGCGCCAAGCAATCGGGTAAATTGTGCTCTCAATGTCAGGGATCTGGCTATCGGGGCGAGATCGGGATCTATGAAGTACTGACGATCGTCGATCGACTCAAACCCACTATTCTCCACGGCGATGCCGAATCGATCGATCTTGCCGCCCAAGAAACTGGAATGCGATCGTTTCTAGATTTGGCGATCGACCTGTTTCGTCAGGGTAAGATTGCCTTTAGTGAGGTGCAACGGTGCGCGCCACCCAAAACCTTATTACAAGATCGACTAGCCAACGCCCAAACTTACCCAGATGCCGAGGCGAGCGATCTCGATCGGGCCGAAAGTTTAGAGGCAGCTTTATACTGGAAACAACAAGCTCTCCAAGCCAAATCTGAGTGCGAACAATTACTCGCCGAACTCGAACATTATCAGCAAGAAACAGATGAATTCGAGCAGCGCATCAAGCAAAGTCGATCGCAAGTAGAACAACGTACCCGCGCCGAAATTGCCCTGCATTTATTGTCGGTAGTCGATGTGATCGAACTCGCGCGGACTTCGATTAAACCGCAAACCGATCGCGAAGCTGCCATCCAAAAAGGCTACTCAATGTTAGAAAATAAAATGCTATCGAGTATTAAAGAAATTGGCGTTCGCGTTACCGAAAGTAAAGGTCGTAAATTTGAAGCTCATCTACACGAAGTCATCAAAGAAGTCAGCACTCACGAACATCCTGCGGGTACGGTCATCGATGAATTGAAACGCGGTTATACACTCGGCGATCGCGTATTGCGATTGGCACAAGTCAATGTAGCCGTGGCATCTACTTATAACTAATCGCTACCGAATATCACCGACTTCTGGCAGAAGTCGGTGATATGTCTGCACGAGACATCACAGCAGCTAGTCAAGCTCTCGAACATAAATTTTTATAAACTGAAGATTGGTAGCAATCGAAAATTTGGTTTACATTGGACACACTTAGATCTATTTTTTTATACTTAACTTTATGACTACTGGCGACTTATCTAGACCAGAATTGAACCGAAGTTATAGTTACGATCGAGAGCGTCCCAAAGTCAGATTACTGACGATGATTCGGCTGGGATTCTTTCAGATGGGTTTGGGAATGATGTCCGTGATGGTATTTGGCGTACTCAATCGGGTGCTGATTAGAGAATTAGCCGTACCGAGTACGATCGCCACGGTAATTTTAGCTCTAACATTATTTGTCGCTCCAGCGAGAATTATATTCGGGCAACTTTCCGATACCAAACCATTATTTGGTTATTATCGAACTGGCTATATTTGGCTGGGTGCCGCTGGATTAGTCACGAATGCTTGGATCGCCGTGCAGGTAATGTGGCAACTGGGCGCGAGTCTTAAGGCTGTCGGTTGGGCTGTCCCGACATATGGCTGGGCGGGATTGCTGGCATTTGTTTTTGCCTTGTATGGGTTATCGGTGAGCCTGTGCTCTACACCCTTTGCCACACTCCTAGTCGATATCACCGATGAAGACGATCGATCGCGACTCGTTGCTGTAGACTGGTCGATGTTAATCGGTGGGACAATCGTCGGAGCAATTACGATCGGCGTATTGCTCAAATCGCTAGAAATTAATGCCACGATCGAGCAAGTTCAAACCCAGATCGATCGCCTCTTTATCATTATCCCTGCGATCGTCGTGTTCTTTACTTTTATCGCTACGTGGGGCGTCGAACGCAAATATTCGCGGTTTGCCAGTCGGGTAGAACAACCGCTCGAAGGTTCTCATTTATCGCTGGGACGCGCTTTAGGTATCCTCACCGCCAGCCGTCAAACTCAGGTATTTTTTACCTTCCTAGTCGTCATGACTATGGGATTATTCATTCAAGATCCGATCCTCGAAACTTATGGTGGCGACGTCTTCGCGCTCCCCGTTGGTAAAACAGCGACACTCAACGCTTTTTGGGGCACAGGTACATTACTCGGTTTGAGTGCTGCCGGATTTTGGTTCGTACCAAAAATGGGCAAGCAAAAGACAGCACGACTGGGGTGTATGTTAGTCGCTGTATCGATGGTGTGGGTGATTGCCGCTGGGTTTACTCACAATCCCATGTTTCTGCAACTGGCTCTATTATTATTTGGCATCTGTTCGGGATTGGTCACAACTGGGGCAATTACCCTAATGTTAGATCTCACAGTCCCAGAAACAGCAGGCACATTCATCGGTGCTTGGGGCTTATCGCAAGCTTTAGCCAGAGGGTTTGCAACAATTTTTGGCGGTGCGGCTTTAGATATTGGCAAATCGTTGTTCGCCAATATCGTCTTTGCCTATAGCTTTGTATTTAGCTTGCAAGCTCTAGCCATGATTATCGCCGTCAAATTACTCGACAGAGTAAATGTCCGCGAATTTCAAACCTCAGCCAAAGATGCCGTCAAAGCAGTAATTGCCGCCGATGTAGATTAGCTCCGTCAGTTACGCTATGGTTGAACTAGTGCCATAGCGTATCCTCCAAGTTGCTAATTTTATGACATCGCCCATCGATACCGATTCGGCAGAGCCGACGCAACACGAACGTCTAGCTACTTCCCAGGATCGGCAGGACTCGTTTAGCCAGCAGGATGAGAACCGTACCGAATCCCAACCAGCGGAACCGATCCTCTGTCCTCATTGTCTGCGGACTGCCAGTAACGGCATCAAATGTAAGGGCTTATGTGTAGCTGACAGCGATTATTGATAACTGAGACAGGCTCGATCGATCGAGCATCATACTTCCTGTAAAAGTAATACCAAATTAAATTTAGTAAATGACAGATTAGCTCCTCCCCTTTATAAGCTGTGTATACA
>NZ_PVWO01000090.1 GCF_003003845.1 Chamaesiphon polymorphus CCALA 037
TATTTGGGGAAGACCCAAGCATAGAAATCTGTCGAGACATCATCGCCGACATACATCTCAGCTAGGCTGTGGTAGTAAGCCATCTTGTCTTCTGGCAGTCTGATCCGCTCTTGGAAAGCGATCGCGTAGTTATAATCGCCCGCATCCATAGCTTTGGCAACCCGAGAGTTGGCTCCATCGGCACCGATGACGAGATCGACTTTGAGGGTTTTGGCTTCGCCTTCGAGGCTACCGTTGGAATGATCCGCGTAATGGATGACGTAAGGATCGGTCGTGTTGAGACCTGGCATTTCCAATTTATGGACGGTACCGTTAATCAGCTTGGCACCCAGTTTAGCTGCCCGATCGCGTAAAAATCCATCTAATACTTCCCGACGACACATGCCGATATATTCACCCGCCTTGAGCGTTTGACCGATATCCACTTCGATGTTAGAAGGCGAAATCATCTTCATCTGCCGCACTTCGCGATCGATAATCTCTGGCGGTAAGTCAAATTCACTCACCATGCAGAGAGGTATCGCTCCACCACAAGGCTTGGCGTTATCTAATTTGCGTTCAAATAAATAAGTTTCAATTCCAGCTTTTGCTAACACTTCAGCGGCGCAAGAACCCGCTGGCCCAGAACCAACAACAGCAACCCGTAGTACCACAGCTATACTCTCTTCATGACTTGTGCTTACACTGATGGATGTTAGCACGGACTCTCAGCTCGATCTCGGCCAACCCCTTCCAGTCTGTCAGAATTGAAATATTCCTTTATATAAAGACATACTCGGACAAGGTGGGTGGATGGGTGGATGGGTGGATGAGTGGATGAGTGGATGGGTGGATGGGTAAGGGGTAAAAGGCTGTTTTTCGCATAATGTTAGTATCGATCGTGTGCGATCGGTGGTTCGAGGTGAGAGCCAATTTTAGCCACAGTTACCAAAAAGCATGGGTTCACATCCCTGTCAAAACTACCACTTACGACTCAAGCACTCATGAGCTGTGAATTCGACCATTTGTTTATTTGTACCGATCTGGGGGCTGGTGTGGCCGATCGATTGGTAGAATTCGGGTTAGTCGAAGGATCGGCTAATCCCCATCCTGGGCAAGGTACGACCAATCGACGGTTCTTTTTTGACAATGCGATGTTGGAATTGCTGTGGGTGGACGATGAGGCTGCGGCATATTCCCCACCCATTGCGCGCACTCGGCTGTGGGAGCGATGGCTGAATCGAACTAATGGTGCGTGTCCATTTGGCCTTGTCGTGCGTCCAACTCCTGGGGAGGAGGGTTCGGTTGCATTTTTGAGTTGGGCATATCATCCACCTTATTTACCCCCGACTGTGGCAATCTTGGTAGGGACAAATAGCGAGAACTTAACCGAACCGATGCTGTGTCAAATTCCTTTCGGGCAACGTCCAGATCGGTATTCGGCTCAGAGAGTGCAGCCATTGCATCATCCTTTGGGTATCCGCGAAATTACACGAGTAGAATTAGTCAGTCCCCATGCGGCTCGTCCTTCGCCAGAATTACAAGCACTCGTCGCTGTCGATCGAATCAAGCTACGATTTGGTACAGAATATATCATCGAGCTGGGATTCGATGGTGAAGGACAGGGACAACAGCTAGATCTTCGATCGGAATTGCCGCTGATTTTGAGTTGGTAGTTAGATAATGGGCGTTGCTGGAGCGAAGTATGAAATTGCTAGTGATGGGGTTGGGAGTTAGGAGTTGGGAGTTGGGAGTTGGGAGTTGGGAGTTGGGAGTTGAAGGAATCAGTAAGGATAAGAAAAGATCCAGAGTCATACCTTAATCCAGCAACACCAGATAATGAACGATCTGGTGGATAATTGAATCTCTGCCATCGATCGATTCGATAATATTTAGATTGTGGATCGCGAATCCGTCCGTTGTATGAAAGTCCCCCTAGAATCAGCAGTTCCATTGACAGCGTTGGCACCGATGCAAGACGTGACAGATGTCTGCTTTATGAGTACAATCGCTGAATATGGCAGTCCCGACTACTTTTTTACCGAATATTTTCGGGTACATCCAGACTCTGGTGTCGATAAATATATTCTCAGATCGATTACCGAAAATACCACAGGTCGTCCGGTATTTGCCCAGATGATTGGCGAGCATATTCCCGATCTCGTCAGAATTGCACGGTTGCTGATGCAGTACCCCATCGCTGGGATCGATTTAAATATGGGTTGTCCCGCACCGCGAGTTTATCGCAAGAATGTTGGCGGCGGGCTGCTCAAAGATCCCGATAAGATCGATCGAATATTAGGCGAATTGCGCGCGGCGGTAGATGGTAAATTAACCGTCAAAATGCGGGTTGGCTTTGAAGATACCAGCCAATTCGATCGAGTGCTAGATTTAATCGATCGACACGATATCGACCTTTTGAGTTTACACGGTCGAACTGTCAAACAAATGTATCATGGCAGCGTCGATTACGACCTCATCGCCCATGCAGTGCAAAGATTGCGCTGTCCGGTATTGGCTAATGGTAATGTCAGTTCGGCAGCGTCCGCAATGGAAGTGCTGTCTCAAACCCACGCGGCGGGAGTAATGGTAGGACGCGCCGCGATTCGCAATCCCTGGATTTTTAGACAAATTCGCGAGGCGGTGGCGGGAAAAGAGGTTTCGATCGTCAGATTGGCGCAAGTACGAGATTATATCGATCGATTGCATCAGATGCAACTCGATAAATCAGTGCCAGAGAAATCGCGCGTCAGCCATCTCAAAATGTATCTCAATTTCATCGGGCAAAGCGTCGATGCGGCGGGAGTATTTCTCCGCGACATGCGTAAAGCGCAGACAGAAGCCGAACTTTTCGGTGTATGCGATCGAGAATTGCTCGATCGTGCTGGTGGTATATTTGCGCCAGAGCCGTATGTCGGACTATTTGCTCGGCCTAGTTGTGAAGGTTAGATTAATTGATAATTGATAATTGATAATTGATAATTGGGTTGTTAGGTTAAGCTGTTCGACATCTATTCTGTGAAACTCTTAGCAACAGGAAACCGTCTAACAACATGGCTGGCTTCGCTTGCATACAGTGCGATTTCATCCACTTACATATTCAATTCTGCCTTCTGCCTTCTATTAACCAGATGAAATTAATCTTGACTGCTGTAGACGAATCATTAGCCGAAGCTTGGACTAAATTTTGTGGCGATCTGGATTTTGTGACTGTCCATCATGGCTCGATTCTCGACGTTGATTGCGATGCCGTTGTCAGTCCTGCTAATAGTTATGGCTTTATGGATGGGGGCATCGATGGAGTGTATATGTGGCACTTTGGCGACGATATTCAAATCCGCGTCCGTCGCCAAATATTTGACCACCATCATGGCGAAATTTTAGTCGGACAAGCAGATGTTGTCGCTACTGAAAATGTTAGAACTCCCTATCTAATTTTTGCCCCGACAATGCGCGTACCGATGAATCTTCAAGATACGGTAAATCCTTATTTAGCAGCGCGGGCAATTTTTTTGTTAGTCAAAGATGGGGTATTTAAATCTGGCGAATATACAGGCCAAAAAATCTCAGAACGAATTAAAACGATCGCCTTACCAGGATTGGGAACTGGCGTTGGCAAAGTGAATTTCGATACTTGCGCGCATCAAGTGCGATCGGCGATCGATGACATTATTTTAGAAGGCTATCGGATGCCAAAATCGTGGGTAGAAGCATCAGAACGACACCAATTTTTATACACCAAAGATCCCACCAGACTTCAGTATTAATCGAATGACATGAGCCACGAATTATTATTGCTCGATTATATTAAAGCTCACTGGCGACAGCATCAACCCGCACAACTCGATCGAGGTGTTTGGATCGCACTTCATGAGGAAGTGACAGCAGAAGCCTATGACGCCGATACACCAGTAGTTAAAGCTTGGTTTATGACCAATCGAAAGATCGATCGATGTGCTTTGATTTCATTCAAAATATTTGCCGAAAATAGACTTCAAGTGAGAGCGAATGAATCGCATGAAATGGGCGAAGCCAACATTGCACCATACCCTACTGCGGGACTATATTACCTGGATTTTCTCTTTGCACCATTGTGGGGTGGCGGTATGAAAGTAGAGATTGACGATCGCGACAAAGTAATCGATCGAGGTCGGCTGTGGGTATCTTAAATAAAGCTGTCGATCGAATCGATCGACATAACTATGAGGCCACGATCGAATATTGTTAATATGTCCCCGAACTATTGTAGGAGTTGAGGCTATGTTTTCATCGACTCGGCAGTTGCTATAACTACGGAATTTAAGATCGACCCTTTGTAGTTAATTAGATCGAAGTAGAGATCGTCAACACTAATATTGTGAAATGCCGAACGGCGATCGATAATTTTGTTTAATTTAACTCAAGCTCACAACCATGAAAAATTTGAATTCGATCTCGATCGCGATTATAGTTACCATCCTCGTTTCAGCTTGCCAAACAACTACCGATCGAAATCGATCGATACCTACAACTTTTCTAGAATGGTGCGAACGCAAAAATGAATTCTCTGCCGATGTTCGACAGACGATCGAATCAGTCATAATTGACGTTCGGAATGGAAATTGGTCTGGGATCTCCAGTGACTGTAAAATTGTCAGCGATCGACTGGCTTCCCAAAAGAAACTCAGGATCGACGGTCGGGAAATCTTCGATCTTAGACCATTAGCTAGCCTCACCAATCTCACGAGTTTATCGCTCAGATTCAATGACGAACTTGCCGATCTTCAGCCATTAGCAAAGCTGACAAATCTTGAAGAGCTTTATTTAGATGACAACAAAATCGTCGATGTCCGGCCATTAGCCAACCTTACTAAATTGAAGACACTCAGTCTAACTAAGGGTGTTTATAGCAAAGAAGTTATCGATATTCGACCGCTAGCTAATCTGGTCAATCTGAGAAATCTAAATTTATATAATAACCAAATGACCAGTCTCCAAGATCTCAGCAATCTAGTAAACTTGCAAACTCTTGGCGTGTCGGCTAGTAAAGTCTCAGACTTGACACCATTAGCCAAACTTAGGAATCTGCAAGTGCTGATTTTACCTGGTAATAAAATTAGGGACATCACACCATTAGCCAAACTTACCAAGCTTAAAAAAATCGATCTACTCAACAATCAAGTTACCGACATCCAGAGCCTCTCCACGCTCAAATCGCTGACTTATCTCCGTTTAGGCGGAAATCCATTAACCGATGGCAGTTGCCCGCTACCCAAAGCGGATATGTGTGAATTTTAGACAAATTAGAGCAACTAGGTGGAATTAGAGATCGTTACCTTGTAGTTAATATAGGTGCAAAACAGTGTCCGAGTTCCACTCCTAAACTGTTCTAAATATCTGTGTACAATTGTCTCATCAGTTAGGGAACCCTAACGATAGAGATCGATAATAGTAACGATCGTCGCAATTCCTCCATTAATTCACATCTCGTCGGTGCAGCTTCGACCTTGGAGAATCGAGCTGCCAGGAACTAGTCATGACCAAACCAGAAGATGAATCCCAAGAGCTAAAACCCCGGATAATTAACCGGGACAGAGTTTTTATAGGTTTAGCAGTTGCTGCTTTTTTAGTACTTCCAGTTGCCATTTTCATCGCCAATAATGGAGATATGACGGAGGAAGAGGCGAACGAACCGATCGATGTCGTGTTCTACCAAACGACTGCCCAGTGCGAAGCTGATACCAAAAAGCAGCAAGATGAATATGCGGCGTCGCTCAAAAAATATCAAGCCGGACAAATAACGCAGCCGCCCACCGCGCCGCAGCTCCAGACCAAAGACTGCGCCGCCCAAATGCAGGCCGCCCAAGAAGCACATAATAAGACTGCACCTGTTTATGCTTCGCTCGCCGATTGCCAAGCCGAAGGAGTTAAATGCGAAACGACTCCCGCTGGCGTGCCGACTGCTGGCTATCAACCCAGCTATGGCGGTACCTATATCGACCCTTACCGCTCTAATTATACTTTCATCAACGTTGGTGGTAGTCAACATCGAGTATATGAAACTCGCACTGTTTATCAGAGTAGTACGCCCGGTCGGATCGTCACCCCTTACGGTCGCGAGATCGTCCAAACAGCCACAGGCAGAGTCACAGCTCCCCGACACACTAGCTTTACCGCACCAACCCGTCCGACTGGTGTATCTGGTGCTGGCACGATTAGAGGGCGCAGCTCTCAGGGCTTTGGTTCCTCATTCAAGAGTACGGGTAGAGGTGGAAAGTAAACTAAGGTGTTGCTGATTTGCGGCTCGCGCTCCTCGGCTTTGCCGTTCGCGCAGCGTCTCCGAAGGAGAGGGTTTAGCGAGACAAGACAAAAATATGATTCTCTGTTTTTAGATCTCTTCTCCCCGCTCCCCGCTCCCCGCTCCCATCTCTAGCTTTTTATACTTGAATCCCACAACGCCTAAACTAGATGAGACCGATAAAAATAGCGCGTCGTCCTAATTGGCAGCGGCATATCAAAGAAAATGCCTACCAAGTTGATGCTTTAAGTGATGCCCAGCAAAAATACTGGGTTGAAGCTCTGCCCCAACCCTTTGCCATCGAATTCGATCGTCAGGAAGAAACGGCAATTGCCGAAGCCACTGAGCTTCTGTGGGAAATGTGTGTCGAATTCCTCGATTGGTTTTTTACCGAGCAAAATGCAGGTGATGTCGATCGACGCTTGACGGCATTACAGATTCGATCGGAATATTGGCAAGCCATCAAAAATAGCTGGGAGCGCACCGAGCCAGTCGAGGACTTATCGCTGGGCGCACGCTTCGATCTGGCTGTCACTACCGACGGACAAATTAAACTCCTCGAAATTAATGGCGAAACCCCGCTCCTCGGTGCGGAAACTGTCTACCAATGGAACTGGTTTGTGGACTATATGCACAATTACCAGCGGGGGAAATACCCACTACCAAGCGATGCCAGCCAGTTTAACGACTTTTGGGATGCGATCGCGGGTCAATGGCGGCGAATTGTGGCAGCTTACAATCTCAAGCAGTTCGGGATCTCCTTTCTCGTTGATGAAAATCTCGAAGAAGATCTGGAAATGGCGATGCAGTTAATTCAAATTCTGCAAGATGAGGTCGATCCGAATATTTATACCCAAATTGTCTATCTACGCGGACTTAAAGACGAACGCGGTAGCGAAATTCAGCGCGGATTGGGACTAGATGACGATGGCTACTTTGTAGACCATGTAAACGATCGCATTCCGGTACTCTGGAAGATGTACGACTGGTCGGATCTCCAAAATGATATGGCAAATGCTGGTACTACCCAAGCTCTCGCCGCTCGATTGGAGACAGGCGAAGTTAAAATCGTCGAACCCCTGTGGAAGCAAGTTCTCTCTAATAAAGGCGCGCTAGCGATGATGTGGGAGCGGTTCAAAGATTCCGACTATCGTCAATATCTGTTGGCAACCTATCTCGATACCGATAACTCTTACGAGTCCACCCAACTCCTCTTAGGAATGCACGTTAGAAAGCCTATGCTGGGGCTAGAAGGCGTTGCCGTCTCGATCGAAAGTGGCTTTGGTTCCTTAGAGCAGAAAGAGTCATTTGGCTATGGTGCTGAGGGATTTATCATCCAGGAATATATCGAACTACCCCAAGCCTTTGACTATCATTACGCGATCGGGAGTTGGTCGATCGATGGCGCAGCAGCAGGGATAATTATCCGGGGCGACACTTCCAAAATTACCGGGCGTCACTGTTTGATTATTCCTCACATCGTCTCTGACAATGGACTCTATATTCCAGAGTGAGTTAACTGAGGTTAGAGCAGTGTCTACATTCGACAATAGGAGAAAAATATATCGATAATATTTAACCGATGGCTACATTTTTTCTTTTTGTCTGAATACGTTGAGATTTTTGCTGGCGAATGATTTCATCGCACCTAGCCACTAGCTCTTCGAGTTGAAGATCTACTTCTTCAAAATCGAGACGAGCGCGGCGCAAATTCCCAATTAATCGGCTATCTACTGCTAGATCTGGCATTATCGGTCGCTCGTTCATGACAATCTCCATTCCTGTCTAATTTCTTGGATGCTACGTTCTAGAGCTGGGATCTTTTGCTGAGTATTTTCAATTACTCTAGCTACTAACTCTATGATATCAGATGACACTGGAGGCTGGGTATTAGCAATCCTAATTTGGAAGGTGGAGAATCGGGTAAATCTATCTGTTGCTTGCTCTGCGATACTTTGAAGTTCATCCAAGTAATTTATGGTACGTTCGGTTTCTCCAAAAGATTCAAACAGAGATAACTCTAATGTTTTGGCTGAATCAATAATTTCCAAGAGTTGTCTTTGAAGATCCCAGATAGTTTGAGTTGTTTGTGGGTTTAATTTCCCCATAGCTGTTTAATTTATCTTTTGGCTGTAATATTAATTCAAATCTTAGCGATCGATCGGGACAATATGCAATGGGTATCGAGCAATGGACACAAGATCTGAATATTTTAAGAAGTTGCGATACTCTCTTTGCTCAAATGCCAAGATCGTCGCACACAAATCGATCGCATAGTTCTACTCTGCTCGGTACAAGCAGCTTCTCTGCAAGAGATTCGTCGAGAGTCAAGCAAAATATGTGGGATCTAGATGCAGTGTTACCCCTCGATTATGCTATTCCACCCCACCACCTCGAACTAGCACCCCACGAAGTTCATACCAACTTCTGCAACCTCCTCAGCCGCGATGTTTACTCCGAAGGTGACGCTCGATCTCTGTATGACTACATCCAGTCTAGATCTGATGAAATGTCCCCAGAATTCCTCGCCATGCTAGATCTGTGGCTGGCGGACGAACTCAAGCATTATGAAGCATTGCGGCGGACGTATCATTGCATTGCTGGTGTAGACTTTGCCGATATGAATCGCCATTTTGCTGCCAGAGTTCATGAAATCGAACCGATCGAGATGGTATTGACAGATGAATTTACTATCTTGGTAACGATGATGTTCGACGAGATTGGTTCTGTTTATTCTTACCGCCGCGATCTCTGGGAATACTATCGACATTTTGGCACAGCAATTCAAAAGATCGGCCATCATTTAATCAGAGATGAGGGAATGCACTTTAATAATGCAGCGGAGTTACTGTTAGCAAAATATCCTCATCGATTATGTGAGGTGCCAGAATTGCTAGAACGGATTTCTGTATTAGAGAAGAGTTTAAAAAAGTATCATAAGACATTTTTTCTAGACCATACGCAGGAACAGTATAGGTTTCCTCCACATTTCAATTCGGTATTGATTCGATTCATTTTGGCACGATTGGGGTTGGGAATACAGCCCGATCGATCGGAGTTGCAGGAGCTATGGCAATGGGTTCCCAACGGATATCATCTAGTACCGATTTTTGCATTATAATTGATAAATCTATACATAATGCCTACGAGCATTTGGAACAGGAGATGACAATCGCGAATAGAACATCACCCATCGAAGTTGACATTGGCAAAGGAGATGTCCGCACGATTCAACGCGGCAAAACCTGGGCACAGTTTGAGTATCTGCAAAAGGGTTTTGAAGATACCCGTGGGTTGAAATTATGTTATTACAATGGGACGATCGAGATTCTGATGCCAGGTGCCGCACATGAATTGTTTAAAAAGATTATTGCAATTTTAATCGAGGTTTTTTTATTAGATCGCCAAATTGAATTTGAACCTACCGGATCGATGACTCGCAAGCGGGAAGGTACTGCGGCGGCTGAAGCCGATGAATCTTATGAGATTCAAGGAGCCAAGCTTTGCGTTGAGATTAACTTCACCAGTGGCGATGAATCGAAGTTACTTTGCTATCAGGAATTAGGCGTTGATGAGGTGTGGTTTTGGGAAGATGGCGTTTTAGCAGTTTATAGTCTCCAATCCGATGGCTACCAAAAAGTCAGCCGCAGTCAGATTTCGGCACTTGCGGCGATCGATCTGACGATAATGTCCGAGTGTATTCTTATCGGTGAAACTTCGCGAATCGAAGCTGTCAATAAGTTTCGACAGGCGCATCCGATCGCATCGGATTGAGAAAGTATCGATCGAAAACAATACCCTAAAAACCGCAGCTCGGAGGATAAGATCGTGCATCGTGCCATTATTGGTTTTCATCAAGATTTAGAACAGCATTGGGTGGCAGAACTAGACTGCGGACATTGCCAACATACTCGCCACGAACCACCCTTCTTTCCACGTCCCTGGGTAACTACAGCCGCCGGAAGAATGGAACAGATCGGACGAATTTTGAACTGTGTTATCTGCGATCGAGAAACAGTTGAAAATGGCGATCGAGCCGATCGATTAAACTAAAAGTATCTAGATTCTGTTGCTTTGCAACGGCTCCAAAACTTGAAACGCGATCGAGTGTGCCTCTCCCTCTCCAACACCTAACGTTTTCAAAATCAGTTCGGTAATTTGCTCTGGATAATTTGGCTCCGAATGTCCGCCAAGAATAGTTCGCATTGCCATCAATCCTGTCCCCAAAATTAGATCGATCGCGGCTTGTTTATTTACCACCTGAAACCGCCCCAATCGAATCCCAGCCTCTAAATCTGTCGTTACCCCCGTTTTTATCGTTTCGCTCAATGGGGCAGCTACCAAGCCGCTTCTAACTATTACCCAGCCCCAAGTAGAGTCGCGGATGGCTTGATGTAGAAATTGCCGAATCGCGATCGCCATCCGCTCGGCAGGATCTTCAATCTGGGCAGATTGCGCCCAAATACTGTGATTCATTTCATCGCTCAGAGCCACCGCAACGGCTGTCAGCACTTCTTCTCGCGTCTGGAAATAGTTATAAAACGTGCCCCTAGCAATAGCAGCTTCAGTAACGATCTCGTCGATCGTCACGGCATCGGCTTCTTTACGGGCAAATACTCGATAAGCAGCCGCGATTAAATTCAAGCGAGTGCGTTCTCGTTTTTCTAACCCGATCGATGCTCGTCGCGATGGCTGCATTGTGTTTGACATCCTTTAGCCTACTGCAAAGCCATCGTATTTTACGTGCGATCGCCACTATATAACAATTAGGCGGTGCCCAGATCCCCGACTTTTTCAAAAAGTTGGGGATCTGTACTAGTGCTGATTTGACGATCGAGATAAATTGACGCTAGTATCAAATTGACATTAATGTCAATTTAACCTCGAACGACTCAGGAGAATTATTAATGCGGATTTTGGCGATCGCGCTCGGTTCTCAAGGAGACGTGCAACCTTATGTTGCGCTAGGCAAAGGATTACAATCAGCAGGACATCGCGTCCGCGTGATGACTCATGTCAATTTTGAACGATTGGTTACAGATTGCGGTTTAGAATTCTACCCCGTCAAAGGGAACGTCCGAGAAATCGTCGAGTCGCCAGAAATGCGCGTGCTATTAGAAAAAGGAAACTTTCTGGCAATTAACGCACATACCTCTAAACTCGCTCAGGAAGCCGCGATCGAATGGATGCAGGCGGGGTTAGTGGCATGTCAGGGTATGGATTTAATGGTGGCGGGAGTTGGTGGATTAAACGTCGCGGTTTCGCTGGCGGAAAAATTCCAGGTTCCCTTACTTCCGGCTTTTCTGTTTCCCTTTACGCCAACGCGAGCGTTTCCGGGCATCTTGTTTCCTCAATCGCTTACCAAACTTGGCGGTACCTTCAACTGGTTATCGCACCTGCTATTGCGGCAGATAATGTGGCAAGGGTTTCGCACAGCCGATCGCCTTGCTAGGAAGCAAGTATTAAATCTACCCGCTAGATCCTTCTGGGGGCCGTATAAATCGGCGGTAATGCATCGATACCCGACGATTTATGGTTTCAGTCCATCTGTCATTCCTAAGCCTGCGGATTGGCAGAATACAGAGATTGTGGGCGATTGGTTTTTGGATGCTAGCGATTGGACTCCACCCGCAGACTTATTAGAATTCCTGCACAACGGCGCACCGCCTGTATATATCGGCTTTGGCAGTATGGGAATTCGCAATCCAGAAGAAACCGCCGATTTTGTTCTACGGGCGATAAATCGCACCGGACAACGAGCGATCTTACAAGCTGGCTGGGGTGGCTTGAGTAAGGCGGACGTACCGGACAATATTTTGATGGTAAATTCGGTGCCACATTCTTGGTTATTCCCCCGCATGGCAGCAGTCGTACATCATGGCGGTGCGGGGACGACGGCGGCAGGTTTGAGAGCTGGCGTACCCTCGATCGTCATTCCATTTTTTGGCGACCAACCTTTTTGGGGTCAACGGATTGCCGATTTAGGGGTAGGAACGGCACCAATTCCGCGCAAGCAACTAACGGTGGAAAAATTGGCACAGGCGATCGATCGAGTAGTGACAGATCCCGCAATCCGGCAACGTTCAGCCGAGCTGGGGGCGAAAATTCAAGCTGAAGATGGGGTGGCGAGTGTGGTGGCTATTGTCCGATCGATCGAGGTAGGGCATGAGTCATAATTTGGGTACTTTAAACGGAGACTGTACCTACTCGATCGATTATTTAACACTCGGATATCTATGAATTTCAAAATATTAAAAGCAAAGTATCCCTGGTCTTCGTATGATGAAATCGATTGGTTAGAAAATAACTATGTGCCTGGACTGGGATGGATGGAAGCTACACTTAAGATCGACAGTAAAAATCCGCCTAATGATTTCTTCGAGTTTGGTTGCTTACTAATCGTTTCCGACTGCGAAAGTAATTGAAGATTGACTTGTGTTAACAACTCGAGCTGATTTTTCAGATATAATCAAAGACTGGAAGCCCGCTAGCGTAACCTCACCCCATGTCCACCGAACTCCAAACCCAGCTTCAAACCGAACTCGAAATTGCCGTCGAACATCGGCGCAATTTTGCGATTATTTCTCACCCTGACGCAGGGAAAACAACCCTGACCGAAAAACTCCTGCTGTACGGAGGCGCGATTCACGAAGCGGGTGCGGTCAAAGCCAGACGCGATCAGCGCAAGGCGACTTCGGACTGGATGGAGATGGAGAAACAGCGGGGAATTTCGATTACCTCGACAGTGTTGCAGTTTGGGTATCAGGGGTTTCAGGTAAATTTACTCGATACGCCTGGACACCAAGATTTTAGTGAGGATACTTATCGGACGCTAGCAGCCGCCGATAATGCGGTAATGCTGATCGATGCCGCCAAGGGTTTGGAGCCGCAAACGCGCAAGTTATTTGAGGTCTGTAAGCTGCGCGAGCTACCGATTTTCACGTTTGTCAATAAACTCGATCGACCCGGACGCGAACCGTTAGAATTATTAGATGAGATCGAGCAAGAATTAGGTTTACAAACCTATGCTGTCAATTGGCCGATCGGTACCGGAGACCGCTTTAAAGGCGTGTTCGATCGCCATCAACAGAAAGTCCATTTATTCGAGCGGACGGCGCATGGCAGCCGCGAAGCCACCGATACGGTGATGGATCTGCACGATCCGCGCCTCAAACAAATCTTAGACAAAGAATTATTCGACCAACTGCACAGCGACTTAGAACTCCTCGATGGCGTAGCTTCAGAATTAGATTTAGAAGCGATTCATGCGGGTTATATGACTCCAGTCTTCTTCGGGAGTGCGATGACCAATTTCGGGGTCGAGTTATTTTTACATTATTTCTTAGAATACGCCCTCAAGCCAGGAAATCGTAATTCTAACGTCGGATCGATCGATCCAAGTTATCCAGAATTTTCAGGATTTGTATTCAAATTACAAGCCAACATGGATCCCAAACATCGCGATCGCGTGGCGTTTATTCGGGTCTGTACTGGTAAGTTTGAAAAAGATATGACCGTCAGCCACGCCCGCACTGGCAAAACCGTCAGACTATCCCGCCCGCAAAAACTATTCGCCCAAGATCGCGAATCGATCGAAGAAGCATATCCCGGCGATGTAATTGGCTTAAATAATCCCGGCGTCTTCGCGATCGGCGATACAATCTATACGGGCATGAAAAAGCTCGAATATGAAGGCATCCCCTGCTTTTCTCCCGAACTATTTGCCTTTCTCCGCAATCCCAACCCCTCTAAATTTAAACAGTTTCAAAAAGGGGTCAAAGAGCTGCAAGAAGAAGGTGCAGTGCAGATTATGTATTCAGCCGATGAAGCCAAACGCGACCCAATTTTAGCAGCAGTCGGACAACTGCAATTTGAAGTTGTGATGTTTCGGATGAAGAATGAATATGGTGTAGAAACCACTTTGGAACCCCTCGGTTATTCGGTGGCGCGATGGGTACTAAATGGTTGGGATGCGCTGGATAAAGTGGGACGATTATTTAATACTTTGGTCATCAAAGATCTTTGGAATCGTCCGGTGCTATTATTCAAGAATGAATGGAATGTCAATCAGTTATTAGAAGATCATCCTAGCTTGAAGTTAAGCTCGATCGCGCCGATTACGATCGGGTCTTCATCGATTTAGAAGTGATATAAAAATACATGTAGTCAGAGTTCTATTACATTATTATGAGCAAAAAAATAGCTGCTAAGAAATTGTCAATAATTTCTGGTAAAGAGGCAAAAAAGGCTATGTCGATCGGTCTAGATAGATATCTGGAGATGACCGGACATGAAAATAAATTATCCGAATATGCAGGCAGCCTCAAATTCAGTGACGACGAATTTGACGCAATGTTGCAGGAACTTAAAGAGGATAAATAGATTTGCAGGTAATCTATGACACGAATATTCTGCTCCAAATTCTTAGGAACCCTGATTCGGTAGCTATTGTACAATCCAAGTTAAGTTCTTCAGATATCGATGGTTGTATCTCGATCGTCACAGTAGCAGAAATTCGCTCTTTAGCTTTTCAATTCCAATGGGGTAATGTCCGGCAAGATCGCATGGAAGAAGCTATTCTCAGCTTACCTGTTTTGGATATTAGCGTGCCTGAAGTCCTCGATCGATATGTTGAAATCGATTGTTATAGCAAGGGCAAACATCCGACATTAGATAGTGAGTTTTCAGCAATTAAAATGGGTAAAAACGATCTCTGGATTGCTGCAACTGCATCTGCTTATTAATGTAAGTTGTTGACAACAGATTTAGACTTTCAGCATTTATCACCTCAGTTTCTTGATGTGACTTACATCAGTCCTAATCAGTTTAAAGTATAACGATCTTCAATTGTTGGGCAATTTTATAAATCTGAAGTTAAGCTCGATCGCACCGATTACGATCGGATCTTTATCTGTGAGTTAGGTTGAGTTTTTAGCTCTGATAATTGGGTTGCTCCGTTTGAGAACGCCCTCGAATGAATTCGGGGCTAAGAGCGAAAGTCCATTGAAATGGACTAATTACTCCCTTCCCGCCAGAAGATTATAGAATAAGGTTGTAGATATGTTGAATCGTATTTGAAATTTGGATTGGAGTCT
>NZ_PVWO01000529.1 GCF_003003845.1 Chamaesiphon polymorphus CCALA 037
CCTCGTCCCCCCCGCTGTCTTGATGCGCGCTCGTCGGGTTTCCCGACGGGATCGCGCATCAAGACAGCGGGGGGGACGAGGAGTGCAAAAGCTAGAATCATACCTTAAACCAGCAACGCCCAAAATTGATAATTATCAATTATCAATTATCAATTATCAATTATCAATTATCAAACATCCTCTAGATACAATTTAACTTTGGCGAGCAAATCGATAAACTTAAACGGCTTAGGTAGATAATCATTCGCCCCCAACTGCAACACCCGTTGTCGATCTCGTTCGTCGCTCATTGCCGTCACGACAATAATCGGCAGATCGGGATTCTGCGCGCGCGTCTCTTGCAACACCGCCCAACCATCCATAATCGGCAAACCCAAATCTAACAGCAGCAAATCTACTGGCTGTTGCTCGATCGCTTGTAGTGCCTGGACACCATCCGCAGCGACGATCGTCTCAAAGCCACTTTTCTTCAACCCTTTCTCCACAAATGCCGCCAGACGCTCTTCGTCTTCAGCAATCAGAATTAATACTTTACTCATTGGATCTCAACAGAAGGCATTACTGGTACAAACTAGATACAGCCTCTGAACTCTCCACTAAAACAAGGAAATGCAGGTACATTTACCGATTTCGATCGATAGAATACAGACTCGTTCTCAATCTACCCCGATTTCAGACATTTAATTTAACTTCTTTGATGAGAATTTTCTCATGTTGAGATAAGAGAATCTTTGTGGAGTATAGATTGTTATTCAAGTTCGCTCGTATTACACTCGCTCGTCAAAGTTTAAAGCTTGAGATTAGACACTCAATTGCCCTAGTGATGTCGATCTCTATCGCGATCGAGGTATAAATAATTACCCTTTTTTCCGTATTTCCAAATACCCGATCGGCCACTCTGGTTTTCGATGTCGATCGTCAAATGTAAAGATGGTCGATCGCCAGCGATCTCGTAGTGCCAATGTCCGCGTGGAATATACAGCTCGTCACCTCGATCGAGCGAACGATCTATGTAGGGAAAAACCGCTGGCTGAGGCTGCGTTGACAAAGGGATTTTGGTGGTGGGATAGGGGACTGTCGCTGGATCCACGACCCATTTTTTCTCACCTTCGACTTGCAAAATAAACACTTCATGGGTGTCGTAATGACAATTAAAGCCTTGCTGCTATGGTGCTAAAAATTGTTGCAGATTTTTCATGACTTAAACGATTGCCTTTAAGTACAACTAAATAATAAAAATTCCTGAAAAGATTTATCTTATCAAAAGCAATTTTTAACTGGGTAATTCTAGATTGATTTAGCTCGGCTTTATCAACTTAAAGCCGACTTGTTGCACTAAAACATTGGGAAACCCGACTTTCGCCCAATGCTTTCCCCCCTTTCAATAATTCTTGCCGATCGCCATAACTACTAGAGAGCCAACAATTTGACAATCGATGACAAAACTGCCTCAAGTAGACAAGATAAGAAATCTCTCATTAAAATCTCATACAAATTTAATCTTGCAGTGATTTTATTGTATTGACGGATACACAATTAACGGAGTCAACCATGGTTTTTATCAGAACGGGCAATGACAGCGATAACATATTAAGAGGCAATCCACTCAACCGGAACGAAGACGCCATTCTCAAAGGTCGTGGCGGTAATGACAGCCTCCGTGGTTTTGAGGGTAACGATCTGTTATTGGGTGGCAAAAATGATGACAGTCTTTTTGGTGGATTAGGCAATGATATCCTCTCTGGTGATGACGATCTAAACCTGGGCGATAGCTCTGAATCGGGAAATGATATTTTGGTTGGTGGTTCGGGCGCGGATGTTTTGTATGGATTTGGAGACGACATTTTAGTCGGATCTGGGCCAAATAACTATAATGCCAACTTCCTCACCAATCTCCAAAACGATCCTTTTGCCATGCCGATCGCTGGGGATGGATTTCAAGACACTTTTGTCGCTGTTAATAAACCAGGTATTAGTTCTACTCTCACCATCGCAGGTTACGAACAAGGAATCGATCGAGTTGACTTCCGGTCTTTTGGGATTACTAGTAGCAGTCAGTTCAGTGAAATTCAAGATAAAGGTGGCTGGTTTGAAGCAGTTGCACCTGAATTTAATGGTTCGTCGCTGGTGCTCCGCATCAATGTCGATCCGACTGCTCTTACTTACGTTGTTTAATCACAATTTGAACTTAAGTTATTAGAGCCGCACAGATCCCCGACTTCTCCCAGAAGTCGGGGATCTGGTTGGTGGGATTTAGTAATAATTTTTCAATTCTCGATCGATCGATGCTGACAAACGAATCTGAATCTAATTTTATAAATACACTATCCCCGAGCGACGATCGACCGCCAGATCTTACCCCAACTAGTGAGAAGAGGATACTTAATTTAGATCTCGGTCACGATCGAATTTCTAGCGATTTGGTGGTGGAGCAATTAGCAGAATACCGATTATTATCCCAACAGGTCGAGGAAATAATTCTAGATAAATTATTAACACAAGCGGCGATCGATCTGAATATTCACATCGACTATAGTTCGGCAGAATTTGAGGAAAGATACACCCTCAATCGGCAATCTCGATCTTACAGAGGGATGAACTCGGCACAATTAACAGCAATCTCCGAACGCGAACTCAAATTACAAAAGTTTAAAGAGTTGCGCTGGGGAGATCGAGTAGCGGCATACTTTCAAACACACCAACCACAACTCGATCGAGTAACTATATCAACGATCGAAGTTGACGATTCTTTCATCGCTAACGAACTATTTTTTCGGATTAATGCTGACGAGCAATCGTTTGCGGAAATTGCACTAGAATATTCTCAAGATGCCTATCGGCAGACTGGCGGGACGATTGGCCCAGTTTTCTTTCGCGAGTTATCACCCAAGATCGGCGGAGTAGTTCGGAAATTACAACCAGGAGAATTATCTATCCCCTTGTTGATGGGTGGCAAATACCGTCTAATTCGGCTGGATCGATTAGAACCAGCCCAATTAAATGCCCAAATGCACAAACTTCTACTCGACGAACTATTTACTACTTGGTTTAAAGCTGAGATGGCGGTGGATGATAATTTAGGACTCGATCTTGCACCCGATCTCATCGTTAATTGTCTGAGCAGATCGAAATTACTCATCCCCTATCTCCGATCGACGATCGTTCGAGAAACTCTCACAAAATGGCAACAATCGGCAGAATACCAACTGTTATTGGCTAGTGCGCCACCGATTGAATCCGATCTCGATTCCAGTCAGTCGATCGCCGAGCCACTACCAAGATCGGTTATATTACAGCAGTACCAGCAGGC
Organism: Chamaesiphon polymorphus CCALA 037; assembly: GCF_003003845.1. Classification (GTDB taxonomy): domain Bacteria; phylum Cyanobacteriota; class Cyanobacteriia; order Cyanobacteriales; family Chamaesiphonaceae; genus Chamaesiphon; species Chamaesiphon polymorphus. The sequence goes on from NZ_PVWO01000529.1 coordinate 3,311, forward strand.
ACAGTGGGGACACTTATTGAATAGCCGCTTTTTACAGTCTAAGTCCCAACTCGATCGAGTGCTATTTTCAGCCATCCAAGTAAAGGATTTCCATCTCGCTGTCGAACTATCTGCGCGCGTTGGGGAACGAGAACAATCTTTAACGAAACTCGCGATCGACTATTCTCAACACCCTACCGCTAAAATGGGTGGGACAGTCGGCCCGATCCAACTGGCTCAGTTACATCCACTAATTTACCGCCACCTCATCGCTCTCAAACCCAAACAACTTTCGCCTATTTTTCAACTAGACGGTAACTATGTGTTTTTGCGGCTTGAATGCTGGCTACCTGTAAAATTCGATCGGCAGATCCAACAACATTTCCTCAATGAGTTTTTTGAACAGTGGCTAGAGCAGCAAGTTGCCGAGCGAATTGGACTAATAGTCTTGGCGTAAATAATTGATAATTGCCTCTCCCTGTACTTTTTAGGTTACTGGCTACGTAGAACCCGGGTCTGGGGGGTCTCCCCCCAGACCCGGGTTCTACGTAGCCAGTAACCT
>NZ_PVWO01000091.1 GCF_003003845.1 Chamaesiphon polymorphus CCALA 037
CTCTTAACTCTTAACTCCCAACTCCCAACTCCCAACTCACCCAATCTCGACGTTTCTAATCTCTACCTCTCCACGAATAGGCTGGTTTTTAAGGTATTTGAGCGGTTCTTCGGGGTTGAAGACTTGGCCGTCGAAGAGTTGGAAGGGGTCGCGATCGGGTTCGATACCGATGTAGCCTAGTTCTTGGCAGGCGGTGAGAAAGTGGTCTACACGCCGGACTCGATCGAGGATTTCGATGTAGTTTTTGGGGAAGGGGGTGATGTTCCAACGCGCGAGTTGGGTGAGGATCCACAGTCCTTCGACGCGGCGGGGACAGTTGGCGTTTTCGATGTGGAATTGGTGGTAGCGGGGGAGGGTTTCGGGGGTGGTGTTGCTGCCCCGATCGAATGGCCCGATTAATCCGGGACGCAGGGTTTGAGGGGCGATGTTTAGGTGTTTGGCGAGTAGGGTGACGATTTCTGGACGATGGCGGGGTTCGTCGCAGTATTCACAGGCTTCGAGGACGGCACGAACGATCGCGCTGTGGGTGTTGGGGTGCTGTTCGACCCAGGTTTCGGTGAAGCCGAGGATTTTTTCGGGGTTGCCAGCCCAAATATCGAGGTCGGTGGCGATGACGAAGCCGATGCCTGCTTGGATGGCTTGGGTGTTCCAGGGTTCGCCAACGCAGAAGCCGTCGATTTGGCCAGATCGCAATCGATCGACCATTTCCGCAGGCGGGATGACGATAAGGTTGATGTCTGTGTCGGGATCGATTCCGGCGGAGGCGAGCCAGTACCGCAGCATCAGGTTGTGCATGGAGCAGTCGTGGACTACTCCAAGGGTAAGTTTGCGCTCGATGATGGTGGTGCTAATGGCGGCTTTGAGGTTTTGGAGGGTGCGAATGCCTTTGTTATATAGTTCGGTGCTCAGGGTAATGGCGTTGCCGTTACGGGAGAGGACGAGGGGGACGGAAATGGGGGTAGAGGGTCGTCCATTCATGCCCAGAGTCATGGCTAGGGGCATCCCTGCGACCATTTGGGCGGTGTGGAGTTCTCCGCTGACGATATGGTCGGCGATCGCGTCCCAGCTCGGCTCTTGGAAGAGGTTGACTTGCTCGATCCCATATTTGGCGAAGAAGCCTTTTTCTTTAGCAATAATCAGCGGCGCGGCATCGGAGAGGGGAATGTAGCCGATATTAACGGTGGTTTGTTCGAGTTTTTTGGTTTGGGGGACGAGAATTGTAGTGGATTTGGCGGCTTGCGCTTTTTTGACGCGTTTTTGTTGGTTGAGAAAGTCGATCAGTTCGGCGCGCATATCGTAGTAGTCGGGATGTTTGACTACTTCCATCCGCCGTCGGGGGCGGGGTAAATCGACGGTGAGAATGCGCCCGATGTGCGATTCGGGGCCATTGGTGAGCATGACCACTCGATCGGATAATAATAGAGCTTCATCGACGTCATGTGTCACCATGACGGCGGTAACGCGGCTTTCTTCGCAGATGTGCATCAATTGTTCTTGCAAGCCGCCGCGAGTGAGGGCGTCGAGGGCACCGAAGGGTTCGTCTAATAGTAATAGTTTGGGACGAATGGCGAGGGCGCGGGCGATCGCGACGCGTTGTTTCATCCCGCCAGAGAGTTCGCCGGGACGCTTTTTGGCGGCATGTTGCAAGCCGACTAATTCGATATGATGTTCGATGATACTGCGGCGTTCGCCGACAGGTTGTTGGCTGTAAACTTCATCGACAGCCAGAGCAATATTTTCGCGCACCGATAACCAGGGAAGGAGCGAATAATTCTGAAATACTACCATTCGATCGGGGCCGGGTTCGGTAATTTCGCGTCCTTCTAAAATTACCCCGCCAGCAGTGGCTCGATCGAGTCCAGCGATCATATTTAATAAGGTTGATTTACCACAACCGGAGTGGCCGATTAATGATATAAATTCACCTTCATGAATATCTAGTTCGATATTTTTAAGTGCGACATACCTGCCACCATTAGCCAGTGGAAATACTTTATCTACGTGGTCTATCTGTACGAACATGAGTTAGTTGATAGTTGATAGTTGATAGTTGATAGGCGAATTTGGATGTTCGTCTTGAGTAATAATCTATAGGTCGGACTTATGCCTTAACGACCTTCTACCTTCGTTAACTACTTCGGATCTTCAGCCACAATCTTTGTGGCGATAAATGCGATCGATCGATCCAACAAGAAGCCCACAATCCCTACATAAATCAGCGCGAGAATGATTCGATCGAGATAAGCATTGTTATAAGATTCCCAGATGAAGAAGCCAATCCCAACGTCGCTACGTAACATTTCTGCTGCGACGATCGCCAACCAAGATAAGCCGATACCAATGCGTAAGCCTGTGAAAATATATGGTAAGGATGCTGGTAATAAAATCTTGAAAAAATAAGCCTTGTTAGATAGTTTCAAGACTCGCTTAACATTGATATAATCTTGAGGAATCTGTTGAACGCCGACGGTAGTATTGATCAGAATCGGCCAAACAGCAGTAATAAAGATGACGAAAATTGCAGCTAGACCATTGTCTTTGAGGGCTGCTAGTGCGATCGGCAACCAGGCTAGTGGGGGAATGGTACGTAAAATCTGAAACATCGGATCGAGCGATCGATAGACTAATTTATTAGAGCCGATTAAAATTCCAAATCCGACGCCAATAATTGCGGATAAACTAAATCCGATAAATACCCGTTGTAGACTCGCCCATACTTGTAAAGCCAACCCCTTTGAGTTACCGCCGTTGTCAAAAAATGGGTTGATAATAAATGGATCCCAAGCACCTTGAATGACCTGAATCGGCCCTGGTAAACCTTCAGAACCAGGTAAACAGAGTAGTTGCCAAATCGCCAAAGCTATCAGTAAAGCCACTACTGGCGGGAGAATTCCCCGTGCTTGCTTGGAAATCCAAGAGTTATTATTACTACCACTGCGGCGATTTTTGGTAACTTGCCGACTACTACTTACTGCCATGATTCTCCTAGTTATGAATGATTAGTTATGCTATTTGGTTATTAATTGGCTTCGCTCTCCTCTGAAGGTGTGCTCAATTGTGGCTCCTTGATGGTGGGTGAACTAGACCATCAGGCGTAATGCACTTCTATGTGTGAGATGAGAGCCGAAGCCTAAGCAAAATAGGATGAATACCAACGATCTCACCTATTTAGGCGATTAAGCTCTAGGCTGGGTGCGATCGAAGATGATAAAATTGGAATAGTGTTTTTATTGTCGAAGCCTTAATTAGCACCAGAGAGTTCTACGGATGTATCGCTGCTCTAGTTAATTTAGGCTTTCTTAATTTTGAGAGATTTGAGATATTCTTCCGGCTTGGCGGGATCGAATTTTACGCCATCGAAGAAGGTTTCCACACCACGAGAAGTACTAGTGGGAATTTGAGCGGCATCCACCTTGAGAGCTATCGCTGCTGCTTTCCATAAGTCTTCACGATTGACTTTTTTAATCATTTCTTTGGCCTTGACAAAATCGGTAGGAATATTTCCCCAGCGCATGTTTTCAGTTAAGAACCACAGGTCGTGACTTTGGTATGGATACGAACTATTATCAGCCCAGAATTTCATCGAGTTAGGATAATTCGGTTCGATTCTACCGTCGCCATAATCGATTTTGCCCTGAATTCTGCCGAGGATATCTGCAACTGGGACGTCAAACCATTTGGGGTTAGAAATGATTTTAGCCATTTCCTCTTTATTCTCTGGTTTATCGCACCATTGCTGCGCTTCTTGTACTGCCATCAGGATTGCTTTGGTTGCTTTAGGATTTTTATCTACCCAATCAGCGCGCATTGCCAATGCTTTTTCGGGGTGATCTTTCCATAGTTCGCCAGTTACTAAGGCGGTGTAACCGAGCTTTTGATTGACTAACCTAGCATTCCAAGGTTCGCCCACACAGAAGGCTTCCATGCTGTCTGTTTTCATGTTCGATACCATCTGTGGGGGTGGTACGGGCACGACGGAAACATCTTGGTTAGGATCGACACCATTAGCTGATAACCAATATCGCATCCACAAATCGTGAGTACCGCCGGGGAAAGTTACGGCTACTTTGAGATCTGATTTACCACCAGATTTAGCTTGAGCTAGAGCCTGCTGAAATCCCGCCCCTTTGAGTTGAATTTTGGCATCTTTGTAGGTATTTGCGACCGAAATTGCTTGTCCATTTGTATTCAACCGCGCCAAGATATACATCGGTACGGGTTGCTTGGTTTTGGTCATACCCATACTCATGAAATAAGGCATCGGCGATAACATGTGTGCGCCATCGATACCGCCACCAGCCGAGCCAGTTTCCAAGTTATCGCGGGTAACAGGCCAAGAAGTTTGCTTGAGGACTTCGACATCTTTCATGCCGTATTTGGCAAATAAACCTTTCTCTTTGGCGATGATTAATGGTGCGGAGTCGGTAAGCGGAATAAAGCCTAATTTGGCAGTAGTAACTTCTGGTGCATCTCCCGCTGCAATGTTAGTAGCTGGCGCAGTTGCAGTCGAACCTTTGTCGCCATCGGCTTTATTGCTACAAGCATTTATCAAAATACTTGTGGTGGCAGTAATACCAGCCGTAAGCATAAACTTTCTACGTGAAAATTGACTCATATATTTACCGATCGCTCCTCGTATTTAGGGCACTAATATCGATTACTGCCATTTGCTTTTATCTATTGTCGTTTTTTGATGCTTATAAAACTGTCATTTTTGTTACCAATTGCTAACAAAACCTTGACAAATTTTGCTTTTTTGATTTATGAAATACTGAAATTAAAAACAGTATCGACTGTTACTCTTTGCTAAATTTATTAATTATCATAATTTGTTAGATCGATAATTAGATCTAATGTCATTTTTTCACTAAAATAGCTACAAATATGCATAGCAATCGAACTAGTTTTAGATTGTCGATTGGTAGTCGTCTTTGCTTGACAAACGATCGCCACTTAATGAGAGAAAACAGGTATATTTTAACTACATAAATCGGCAATTATGGCAACCGTTAAAGCGATCGACTTTATCGAAATTACGACTATAAACCGACTTCTTACAAGAAGTCGGGTTTCTAAGATAGACAATGCTAAAAATCCATTGAAAAACCCGGCAACGCTATCCTGGTGACCGGGTTCAAAGTTATAACGCTATTCCTGTCTAATGATTTCCAGTTATCGCAAACTTAATCTGATGCCGCGATGTTTTACCGCTAAACTACCTCTGCAAGTAAATAAGCAGAGGACGAGATTTGAACTCGCGTATCGCAAGCGTTGGTTGGCGAAGATCGATACAGGGAGCGAGGTTTGACAAATGAAGTTAGAGTAATAACTTAAATTTAACCTTTAATTTTGATGGCAAAGAGCTGGCTTTACCTCGTTAGCTAGATAATTATTATCTAGCAACTTATTTGCCTACCCCCAGAAGATCTAAATCCGAGCCTAAATGAATGTCAAAGCGGAATTTAAATAGAGTGATTATAGTCTGGGGGGCAGGAGTCGAACCTGCAAACACTCTTAGCACTAAAATTGAACTTGTACTCGATCGCTATTATAACTCAATCTGCAAATAAATAACTAAAAATTGCTGTCGCAACTTGGCGTTGTTGGACTTGCTGACTGTTGGCTTCTTCTCTAGCTTGAATGGTCGCTTTTTGGAGTTTATCAACGCGACGCAATAAAGAATTTACTCGATCTTGAGGTAACGCACCCGAAAATTCTACTAAACTCCAAATTCCCTCAATGACATCTTTAGAAACTTCTTTGATTTGGGCAGGATGATGTTCGGTTGCTTCGTAAGCGACTACAAAATCGGTGATTTTCTTAGTTTTAACGGTTTCTTTTGGTAAAGTTACATAACAACCGCGATTGGGATCGTGTTGCTAGTCTTTGTCGATCGATAATACTGGTAATGAACCGATAAATGTCTTGATATCCTGGAGTTGTTTTTCAAGAAACAATAGGTACGATACAGGGGCATCGGCAATTATCGTCTGACCGTCGATAACGATCGAAGCTTTGGCTTCGGTGTTAGCATAATCTTGGGTTGCAGCAAGATCGAATAATTCTGATGAAGCTTGGATAAACTTGTCGATTAAATCGCTAGCTTTGAGCGTAAGTTTCTGCGATTCGGCGGGATAGATAAATCCATCTTCTTCTCGCGATTGATATGTCCGACTCAATCCTTGAAATAGCGCGCTTTTTTGGGCGAGTTGATAAACTTCGGTTTTACCTTTACCAGCGTTAGTTTTGACTGATTGTAGAATTGCAATTAATTGATTGAGCTTCATGGAACTTGGGCGGGATATCGCTCCTATTTTAGTGGGTAAATTGTGCGACTATTTTTTAAGATTTGTAGGATGGGCACTGCCGATCGTCTATAATCTGCGATCGTAAGTAGGTGCAAATATTTATTAAATAGGTAATGCCTGAAACCTAGATGGTGGGCACTGCCCACCCTACTATATTCTGTTTTCTACTTTTCCGGCTCCCTCCCCTTTATAAGGGGAGGGTTGGGGTGGGGTAAGGGACTACGCAGCAACTCCAATAACTTGTGTATATATCGTAGGCGGGGAGGGCGGGTTTGGTTGAGAACGAACAGTACAATCGAGATCTGCTAGCATTGTCTTGTCGCACACAAACGGGAGGGAACCTCCCGTTCGATGCGCCGCAAACCCGCCCCTACAGATCCATAACTCCACAATCTGCGACCCTGAATTAAGTTGTCGGCGTCGCCGTCGCACCAAACTTTTCGACCAATAAGTCAACCAGTACGCCATCTAACTCAGTAAGCGGCACTCCTTTCATTACCTTTTCGCCGAGCTTGGCATCTTTACCAACGGTACCACCCATAAAGATATCCACAGCCTCGACGGTTTGACCGTCCTTGCGAACTTTGGCACCCATCAAGCCGATATCAGCGACTTGAGGTTGACCGCAAGAATTAGGACAACCAGTCCAATGAATCCGCACTGGCTTGGGAACGTCAACTTTGGCTTCGACAGCTCCGATGACCGATACGGCATGTTGCTTGGTTTCAATCATCGCAAAGTTGCAGAATTGAGCACCAGTACAAGAGACTACCGTGCGGGTAAGATTGCCAGGATTGACCTGGAATTTTTGCAAGGTTGGTTCGCTCAATAAGATTGGTAATTTAGCATCGGCAACATTAGGAATAATGGCGTTTTGCTCGACCGTAAACCGGACTTCGCCACTGCCATAAACTTCTGCCAGTCTGGCTAATTCAAAGAAATCAGCCGCTTTGAGATGTCCGACGGGAATATGCAAACCTACATAATTTAATCCGGCTTGCTTTTGGGGATATACGCCGATATGGTCGCGTTTTTCCCATTCAATTTCATCTTTAGGTGCCGCAGCTACTAAGGTTTTGCCGTAGACGCGTTCGGTTTCGGCACGGAATTTTTCGATGCCCCATTCATCGATGAGGAACATCAAGCGCGCTTTCATCCGATTGGCTCGCAAACCGTTGTCGCGGAACAAGCGTAAAATACTCAGACTAAATTCAATTACCTCTTCAGGTGCCACCCAGACATTCATGGGAATGGCAGCATCGCATCGCTTACCGGAAAAGAAGCCGCCGACGAGCACGTTAAATCCAAATACATCATCTTTGAATGCCGGGACGAAAGCCAAATCGTTAATTTCGGCGTGAACCGAGTTATCGCGACAACCCGCGATCGCGATGTTAAATTTGCGTGGTAGATTACTAAATTCAGGATTGCCATCACCCTTATTAATAATTCGGTCTTGCAATTCCTGAATCAGCTCGCGGGTATCGTACAATTCCCCAGCTTCGAGTCCTGCGACAGGCGAACCCGTAATGTTGCGGACATTATCCATCGCCGACTGCATACTCGTCAGTCCGACTGCTGCCATCTTACGGAAGATTTCTGGTAGATCTTCAATCCGAATCCCCCGCAACTGAATGCTCTGGCGGGTGGTAATATCGGCACTGCCATCATCTCCATACCGTTGGATGATATCGCCTAACACGCGCAATTGGTCGCTAGTGGTAATCCCACTCGGCGCGCGTAACCGCATCATAAACTTTCCAGGCGTCACGGGCCGAAAAAATACACCCAACCACTTTAAGCGATGCTCGCGGTCGGTTTCATCCATCGCTTCCCAACCAATCCTTGCAAAATCTTCTAGCTCGGCTTTGAGTGCGAGTCCGTCTTTTTCTGATTTGAGTTTCTCAAATTTGTTCTGAGTGGCTGGTGTGGCTGTTGTCATGGCTGAAATCCCCGCTAGCTTGAAGCTGCACAGAATTGGGTTTAGTAAAATTTAATCTTGTGTATCATAAGTTAACGGTAATGATGTTGGGATTTAGTATCTCTTGTTACAAAAAAACCGATTCTATGCAAGAATCGGTTTTTATTTATGTAGTTTACGGATTTAGCTACGTTGCCCAGGTGTTACTCGATGGGCGAGGGTGACAAGTGAGACATATACCATAGATGGGCGTGAATAGGTTCATAGTCCACGGATATAGCTACAATGGATCGAGCGGCTGACAAAAGCGGTTGACCCCATGTTCGTGAACGTACAATAACACTGGTAAAATCAATAATTTTGGGCAGACTTTCACTCGTTCAAAATGTTGATATAGCGGCATAAAATTACCATCTACCATATCATTCCGAAATTCCGATTGACAAACAGCTACGCGGCATTTTTTGGCCAATCCTTCTAACCATTCACTATTAGTAATGTCTGGCTGTTGTCCGGTGCGAATTGCTAAAGTCATCGCTGCATCTTCTAGATCGCCTTCGCAATCGGCAATTGTTTCTAAGCTAGCGATCGCTTCGGGAATGTCCGCAAATTTAACTGTTAATTCTTCAATAATTTGGAGATCGATCTGATTAATTTCCACTGCGATTGAATTTGCACTTATACAATTTTATTATCCTACCAAAACTTAATTCAATCGCCGATCGCTAATTTATAGAAGTCGGGATCGATCGGACTTAAGCTTAGATGCTACTTACCAAGAAAAATAGGTATAAAGCCTCCCTCTTTGGGAGAAATAGAACCCGATTATGCTCAGTCCTTCTCAATTAGCAGACACTACGTAACAGGAAGAAGTAATTAATTATCAATTATCAATTATCAATTATCAATTACCTAAATAGCATCTAAGCTGTAATTATTCGACTTTTACGCCCTTCCAAAAGGCAATGTAACCAGTAATATTTTTAGCAGCATCCTTGGTTTCGGGATAGTACCAAGCCGCATCTGGATTGACTTTACCATCAACTTCGATACTGTAGTAGCTAGCAACACCTTTCCAGGGACAGGTAGTGTGGGTATTGCTATCGATAAAATATTGTTTGTTGATGCTTTCTGGTGGAAAGTACTGATTATTTTCGACAACGACTGTGGCATCGCTTTCGGCTAAGGTTGCACCATTCCAAGTTGCTTTTTTCATAAATCGATCGGTTGTTAGTTATCTAGATTGTCCAAACTCTTATCACTATAACATTCAACTCTCGGTGCCATTTGCTGGCTGCGGTAGTTGGCGTGCAGCTATTCTAGCTTTAACTGATTCTCCGATCGTATCTGCTAGCAAATCTGCACTATTAATCACACCTAGCGAACTAGTATTGGATGCCATTGTCTCCAATCTTTGTGGATTTTGGAGGAGATTGAGGACTTCTAGCGATAAAAACTGCGCCGTCAGATTTTCTTGCCGAAATAGGAGCGCGCCATTGGCAGATGCTAAAACATTGGCATTGTAATATTGATGATCCTCAGCAGCAAAGGGATAGGGAATCAAAATTGACGGAGTACGGGTAATCATCAATTCATTAAGTGTCGCGGCACCAGCACGACAGATTGCCAAATTTGCACGTTGCAACAGTCCGGCCATATTATCGTAAAAAGGGAGGACGATATACTGAGGATGCTCGATTTTGTCGGTCGGCATATTCGCGCCGCCGACGATATGGACGATCGTCGCACCTGCATCCAGCCAAGATTGCACGCATTCAGATATCATCTGATTGAGGGCTACCGCGCCTTGAGACCCCCCGACGACGACAATTAGGGGACTACCAGCGGGAATTGGTAAATCAAGCGGTTGTGAGGTCAAAAACTCTTGACGACAGGGAGTACCCAGATAAATTGTCTTGGCACGGGTGAGATATTTGCTAGTCGCGACAAATCCGACAGCTACCTTGGTACAAAACGGACTCAGCCATCGGGTAACTTTGCCAGGAATCGCATTAGATTCGTGCAGAAACACTGGTAAACCGAGCGAATAACCAGCTAAGATCGCTGGTGCAGAGATATAACCACCAGTACTAAAGACAGCATCAAACTTGCCTTGTTTGAGCAGTTTGCGGACTTGAAAGATGCTGGCAAGCAATCCACCCAGTGTTTTGAGAGTACCTAGTCCAAATCTCCCCTGAAAGCCACCAACTCGAATAATATGTAAAGGATACTCTTTGGGGACTAACTTGGACTCTAGCCGATCGGGTACGCCCAACCATTCAATCTGATACCCTGATAACTTTTGGGCAACTGCGATCGCGGGAAATACATGTCCCCCAGTTCCACTTGCGGCAATCAGTAGCTTAATAGCAGCATTAGACACTATTATTTTTATTCCTCACCTGCGACACAGTTATTTTAGCCGTTGGCGTAGCCTCTCCGCTAGAAGAATCGCTGTTCTGTTATTGTAGATGTAATATCGATCGATACCTCGATCCGCAGTATTTGCTCCAAAAGAGGTGAGACTTGTTTCATTCTGGCCACTTTTTACCCGCTACCCGATATCCTCTATATGTTGCAACGCATCTACCGTCTGTTACCAGCTACTTTCTCTGCAAGATCTTGGTATCGATTGGCAATTTCGACACTAGCAATTGGCACCCAGATGGCAATTGCAATCCCCGCGCGCGTCGATAGCCAGACAATGAATGCGCCTGCGGCAATTAAGACACTCCTCACCAACATTGATGCCGCTGCCAACGCCCGCAAATTGTCAGAAGTATCGCGTTACTACAGCCCTAATTTTAGCACCAGTGATGGTTGGACTAAAACCACCTGGGAGCAATCATTGGGTCAATTTTGGCAAAATTATACTAATACTACTTACACCACTAGCCTTCAAAGCTGGCAGGCGGCGGAGAATGGTTACACCGCCAATACTGTTACCAAAATTGCTGGCACCCAAAAAATCGACGGTAGAGTCTTCAATTTGCAATCGACGATTCAATCTCGTCAAAAGATCGTTGGCGGACAAATAGTCCAACAACAAGTCCTCCAAGAACGCACCCTGTTAACCAGCGGTAGCAAACCACCAACGATCGAACTTAATTTACCAGAAACACTCCAAACTAACGCTGAATATAACCTCGATGCGATCGTCCTCGAACCGCTGGGTGAAGATGTGCTCATGGGTACAACGATTAAACAACCAGTTTCCGCTGCGAGCTATGGCAAGACACCAAGTTACAAGCTAGAGCTACTCTCGGCTGGTGGCTTATTCAAAGTCGCTCGCGCTCCTGGCAAATCCGGCGATTATTGGCTCTCTACAATCTTTATCCGTCCATCGGGGATGTCTACGCTCACTCAACGCGTGCGGGTAGTGCGGGACAATTAATTGATAATTGATAATTGATAATTGGGTTACTTTAAAAGACAAGATCCCCGACTTCTCGAAGAAGTCGGGGATCTGCTTGCTTCTAGCTTAAATTTGGGGCTTACTTACCCAATAACTTCACAACACCAATCCCGCCAAAATATAAAGCTAACACTGCACCTGCAAGCAAACTTTGAGTTAGCGGATCTGTGGAGGGAGTAACGATCGCGCCGACTACCATCGATCCTACCACTACACTTTTCCACCCAGATAACATCACTTCTGAAGAGAGAATGCCCAATAGAGATAATAAAATCTGAACGACAGGTAGTTCAAATAACAAACCCGTAGCAAATAATAAGACTAATACAAACTCAAAATATCGATCGATCGACCAAGCCTGCTCGACAACATTTTCGCCGTAACCGATCAGAAAATTGAGCGCAGCCGGAATCAATGCATAATAAGCAAACGCAATCCCCCCAACAAATAGCACCGACGAACCAATCACCACAGGCAATACTAACTGACGCTCGCGCCGCGTCAAGCCAGGGAGTACGAATTGAATGATTTGGTAGAGAATTACCGGACTAGCAACTAATAAACCACAATATCCAGCCACCTTGACCGAGACAAAAAAGTATTCACCTGGAGCCAGTTGCAGAAATTTAATGCCAACAGCAGGTATTTCTAGCACTTGGACGATTTGTTTGGCGTAGACAAAACAGCCGATCGCGCCGATCGCCACCGCTAAGATCCCATAAAATATCCGCAGGCGTAATTCTTCCAAATGGTCGAAAAAAGACATCTCCAGATCGGCGGAGAGTTCGTCTAATTCGTCTAATTTGTCTAATTCGTCATTCAGATCGGGATCTGGCGACCATAGTGCGGTACTCAGTTCGCTATTGGACTGAAGATCGGTATCTACTTCTGAAGTCATTGCAAAGCTTATGCCTGAACTTTCTTACCAATTATAAAGGATCGGGTTGTGCGGTGAACGGGTGAATGGGTAATGGGTAATGGGGTAATGGGTAACGACGATCGTTACCTGCCAATCCTGCAAGGTTGTGCTGTCTTGTCTTGTCTCGATCTAGAGTTCAAGAACGTTGGAGATTGCGCGGATCGAGAGCATCGCGCAAACCGTCGCCGAGGAGATTGAAGGCTAGTACCGTGAGGATGATTAACAGTGCTGGCGGCCAAATCAACCAAGGTTGGAAGATCAGAATTGAAGTATTAGTCGCGATCGAAAGTAAATTTCCCCAAGAAGGATCTGGTGGTTGAATACCCAAGCCAATCAGACTCAATACCGACTCAGCAACAATGAAACTCGGAATTGCTAAAGTTGCTGAAATAATCAAATAAGTAGCTGTTTGCGGCAGCACATGGCGGACGATAATATAAAACGGTTTTGCCCCCATTGCACGTGCGGCTTGAACGAATTCTCGCTCCTTAATCGATAATACCTGACCGCGAATTACCCGCGCCAATCCCGCCCAACTGATAAAGGAGGTAATTGCGACAATTAGTAAAAAACGTTGAGAACTGCTGACTCGATCGGGTAATACTGAAGCTAGCGCGACTAATAAATATATACTCGGCAAAGTCATCAATACCTCAGCTACGCGCATGATTCCAGCATCGATCCAGCCGCCAAAATAGCCCGCAATCCCGCCTAAAATCATGCCGATGGGGAAAGAGATTATTACCCCAATCAGACCGATAAACAGGCTGATTCTACCGCCATAGACGAGCCGACTGAATTGATCTCGCCCCTGTTCGTCAGTGCCGAAAAGATTGATTTTACCCGTACCTGTGGTGCCGAATAAATGCCAATCGCAGGGAATACCGGAAAAAATGGTTAATTCTTGCGCATCAGCTTTAGTCTTGACAACTGGATCTTTACCCTTATTTTTCTTGCTCATCGCCGGATCGAATTTTGGCAGCAAGGGGATACTAACTTGAAATAACTTATAACTAGAACCGCGCACGAATAAGCTAATCGGCGATGGCTTCGTTTTATCTACCTTGAGCAGTCGATCTCCGGTATTAATATCGGTTTTACCCTGAGTAGTCGGGTACACATGCGCCCCAATCCATTTACCGTCCGGATCTGTCCAATGAATGGCAGTTGGTGGTAACAAAGAGCCATCATCCTGCGATACATAAGGATCGTAGGGAGCGACAAACTCCGCTGCAATGACCATCAGATACATCAACACTAGCGCGATCGCACCCGCTCTTGCCAATCCATTCCGTTTTAACTGTTGCCACCAATTCATTGAAAACCTCCAGGAAATTCAACCCATGCGATCGATCTGTCGGGTTACCCACAAGCGTTGCGGAATAAGCACGAGGCATTCCCCCTACAGGTCGATTGAGATCGATATATTAAGTATATAGATCTGTAGGTTGGGTTGAGAGAATCGAAACCCAACATCCTCAGCCAAAGTTTATTGTCATGTTAGGCGGCATTTATGTCGGCTCAGATGCTTTGCTGAGGCAAATGCTGTGCCTACAGCAGGCTTTCCTTCTCTCCGAGAGGCTTCGCCAACGGAACGCTTTGCCAACACCAACGCGAACGGAACGAGAAAACCCAACATCCTCACCTTCGATTGCTGGGCTTGTTGGATATCGGCAGTCATATTTGAGGATGATGTCTATAACGTCAAAGATTGAGCGTTAGTTTGGATTAATAGAGCCAAATCCTTGAGGAAATTAGCCGCATCAGCACCGTAGATAATCCGGCGATCGGCAGTCATATTTACCTGCATTTGACGACGGATCGCAAACGTACCATCTTCGCTAGCCACTACTTGCGGCTGCGAAGCACCCACAGCCAAAATCGCGCCCGTACCGGGGGGTAGAATGGCATCAAATCGATCGACGCCTAGCATTCCGAGGTTAGAGATGGTAAAAGTACCAGAGCTGTACTCTTGGGGCTGCAATTGCTCGATCCGCGCGCGATCGACTAGATCTTTCCACATCCGCGACAGGGAGTAGAGATCGAGTTTGTCAGCATTTTGGAGGACGGGAGTAATCAATCCACCGTCGGGCATGGAGACGGCGACGGCAATATTAATCGAGCCAGGATGATTGAGACCTGCATCGGTGTAGCTGGCGTTAAGTACCAACATCTTCTGCGGTGATGCGACCGTTGGGGCCAGTGCCATTAAGAGTTTCGACGGCGATGCCATATTCTTTGGCTAATTTCCTCGCGCGGGGGGATACTACGGGTCGATCGATTTTGAGGGGAGTTTCTGTAGGGGATGCAGTTGTTGCTGGGGGTGAGATTGTGGTGGCTGCGGCTGTGGCTGCTGGTGCGGGAGCTGTGGCTTTAGCGGCTGGAGCTTTGCCCTGGGCTTGCTGTTTGGCTACTTCAATTTCAGCTTCAGTCTCAGCCACCAGTGCAATTATTGAGCCAATAGGTGCGGATGCTCCGGCTGGAACGAGGATGGTAGCGATATAGCCGCTATAAAAAGTTTCGACATCGATATCTACTTTGTCGAATTCCAGCGCACAAATGACTTCGCCTTTTTCAACTTTGTCCCCTGGGGATTTGTGCCAGGAGACGATCTTAAAGTCAGTCATCGTGCGACTTAGAACAGGCAGGAAAACTTCGCGTATTGCCATGGGGAATCTTCTCGATCGAACAGTATATAGAACCCATTTGAGATCTTCCGTTGGGGAGGGCGGGTTC
>NZ_PVWO01000530.1 GCF_003003845.1 Chamaesiphon polymorphus CCALA 037
GAGATGTGTATAAGAGACAGCTTCCCGACTGAGGGTGACGTTCAATCCATATTTACGGAAGAAGCCTTTTTCCCAAGCGACAGCGAACGGAGCGCAATCATTTACGGGCACGAAGCCCACTGTCAGGTTGGGTTTCTCTAGGCTAGCAGGGTCGATAATTGGCTGCACCGCCAGGGCTGCTGCTGGCAACCCGACTGGATTGCGCGAAAATTGTTGACTACAACTAGAAAATGCGATCGCGGAAGTGGCAGCACCCATCCCTTGCAGCAAAGCTCGCCTCGTCCACAGTGTATTCATGAGTCTCCCACGTTTAACGAAAAGCAGAAGCGATGGCTTGAAGTTTTGACGCTCCCACTTAATTCATTATCAACGATCGACGATAGATTAATTTAACAGACATTTCGCACTCGATCGCATTCATGCCTAAACAGCGTTATTTTCCCTGCTCCTTCTAGAGCAGTAAGTAATGTCGATATCGATCGAGCAGATCCAATTTGACCGAGAGCTGTTGTCGAACCTTTGCGAACGCTGCGCATCAGGTGCGGCGAGCAGCGGGAGCGAGGGACGAGCGAACGCTGTTCGCCGTCACCTGCCTGTGGTTGTTGAGCCATTCTTGGCCATCAGCCTTTTGGTCTGCGTGCCACAAAAATGTCGCGCGCATACTGGTCGCGGACTATCTCAACCTGAAAGCCGACGGCAGTTAAGAGCCGTAACCACTCAGCTCGCGGGAAGATCCCATGCATATGTTGTTCGTGCTCTACCCGCACAGGTTGATTGGCTTCGCGCAACAAATACACAAACTCAACGACATAGGTGGTATCATTCTCATCTGGGTCGTATGCCCATTCTAGATACCGTAACGCTCGCCCTGCACCATCTCGACCACCATGTGCGGTGGATGGCTCAAACGTCTCACGGACATGGTCGGGCACAAACAGGGCAACGCCACCTGCTGTGCAATGGGCAAAGGCGGTTTCCATTGCCTGCCGGAGGTCTTGAGGCGTCGTCATGTAGTCGATAGCGTCATGAATGAAGACCACGTCAAACACGCGTCCCAGCCGCAGCGTCTGCATATCGCCTGCCAGATGGTCGCAGGCAGGATTCAGGGCGCGGCTCACTGCCAGCATATGCGGTGACAGATCCGTAAGGGTCAGGTGGGCAAAGTACTTTTTGAGATAGAACGCATTGCTTCCCCCACCACAGCCCAATTCCAAGAGCGAAGGCGATGAAGGCAGACCGACTTCCGAAAGCAGGTGCCAAAAAAATTCGGCTTCGTCGGCATAGTCTTCAAGGGGAGAGAGCAGAGGCCACCAGGTTGCGAGTTCACGGTAGAGCTTGAGCATGGTACTCCTTTGAGGCGGCAATGTGGACTGATACTCTCAAACACATTCGTAGATGGAGACTACATCAGCGGCCCAACTATTATTAGGCGGAAACTTTCCATCTATCCACCCAAATTTGGGTAGATAGACTGAAAAATTCAGCATATTCCCTATGCAAAAGCAGAAACTTTCCACCTATCATCCTATTTAAGGTGGATCTGCTGAATTTTTCAACATGTTGTAACATTATGCAAAATCCGCCTAAGAAGCTCCTAGACTAAGGATATCGGCAATCCTAACGTGAGATTTAGGAGCGTGCGGGACGGCGGGTGACGATCGTTTGCAATGTAGCCAGGGCGTAATCCAAAATCAACCCCGTTATCCCAATCACAAATACCGCTAAAAATACCGCACTCACATTCAGGCGGTTCCACTCGTCCCAGACAAAAAAGCCAATCCCAATCCCCCCAGTGAGCATTTCTACGGCTACGATTACCAACCACGCAATGCCCAAACTGATGCGTAATCCGGTGAAAATGTAGGGCAAACTGGCAGGCAAGATCACCTTAACGAGTTGTTTCCAACGGGGCATTTCTAAGACCTGTGCCACCTCTAAATACTCTTTGGGGACGTTGCGGACACCTTCGGCGGTGTTGATGATGGTAGACCACAGCGAGGTAATAAAAATTACGAAAATTGCGGAAGGTTCCGCCGCATTAAAAATCGCTAGGGCAATCGGCAACCACACTAGGGGCGAAACGGGCTTAAAGACTTGAATCAGCGGATTTAGAGCCAACCAAGCATACCGCGATAATCCAATCCACACCCCAACCGGAATGGCGACTACCGCCCCTAGCAAAAAGCCGATGCAAACTCGGCGCAAACTAGCCAACAGCAACCATCCCAGCCCAATATCCCCAGGGCCGCGAATGGCAAAAGGCTGCAAAATAAAGTCTAAATTCTTGAGCAGTGCCTCTGGCGGCGTGGGCATCATTTCCTTGCGGAAGAGGGCAATCAGCCACCAAACGGCGATCGCCCCTGCAAACCCAGCGATCGGCAGGAGGATATTGGCTCTCAATAAGCCCCGAAAACTCCTCCCGATCGAGGCATTGGTACGCGAAACTAGACTCATTAAAATCATAAATGCAAACGATCGCTAACTTTTTAGACCTGTCAACACCTAAATTGTCGGTGCCCAAATCTAGGCTCAATCTAACTCTCGATTAGACTGATGCTCTGAGCCTTATCCCCCTACATTGGTTAGTTAGATGGGCGTTTGTCCATCTAATACCAGAAGCAAGACCTCTCTAATTGGGCGATCGATCGGAATAATTTCAGTCCGATCGTCCGAGAGGATTAGTTTTTTAAGCTTAGTCTCTTCATTATCCTCGATCGCAGCGGCTACGTTAACGCTGCGGGCTACTAATTATTTGCCTGGGGACAAGATTTATTAATGTTATAGATTCTAAAGTTATTTATCAAAGATCCGGAACTCGATCGTCAGAGCCTGTATCTTGAATGGCAGCATCATCTCGATTCTCTTTCACAGAGGCTTCGCCAACGAAAATATGTTTAGCGATCCGCGAGTTTACCAGATCGTGTTTTTAAGTACCTTTCTGGGATTGGGTATTAGTGCCAGGGATTGGTCGATTAAACCCGAACTAATATTTAGTTTAATTACTAGCTGTTGTGTGACTCAGCTAGTATTGACGGGCTTATCCGAGCCTACTAAAAATCCTTTACCAGCTCTGAAAAGTGCCCTCATCACTAGTCTGGGTTTGTCATTATTATTACGTGCCGATCGAGTGAGTACGATGGTATTAGCAGGAGTACTCGCTATTGCTAGTAAATTCATCTTTACGAGCGACAAAAAGCACTGGTTCAATCCGGCTAATTTTGGCATTATTGCCGCCCTGATCTTGACTCCTGATGCCTGGGTTTCGCCAGGACAATGGGGCGATGATTGGTGGTATTTATTACTATTTCTCGGTTTGGGTGGCATCGTCCTCAAGCGAGTTGGTAGATGGGATACCAGCGTCGCTTTTTTTGGGAGTTATGCTTTACTCGAAGTTGCCAGAAATATCTGGCTGGGGTGGACGTTGGATGTCTACGTTCATAAATTAATGAGCGGTTCGCTATTATTATTTGCCCTATTTATGATTACCGATCCGCGATCGATTCCCAATGCTCGATCGACTCGAATAGTCTGGGCGATCGCGATCGCCTGTTTGACGTTTATTTTGCGTAATTATTTCTATATTAATGAGGCCGTATTTATTGCTTTATTTACCATCTCGCCATTAACAATTTTACTAGATAAGATTCGATCGGCACCACAATTTGAATGGCAATCTAGCAATCTAGCGAATTGAAAATATCTAAGATTTAAACTATTCAGGGTTTATCGGTGAGGAGGGCGGGTTTGTTTGAAATCTTTCGTAAAAATGGCATCGATCTCATAAAC
>NZ_PVWO01000531.1 GCF_003003845.1 Chamaesiphon polymorphus CCALA 037
GTACTAGTACTAGTACTATCCACTATTCACTATTCACTATTCACTATCCACTATCCACCAGACTCTAGTATCATCTGTTCTAATGCAAGGTGTACGCTTAGTTATTTAGAAACGATAATGGCTGGCTCATATTGGCAGCAAAACCGAGAATACCCCGATCGCGATGTTCGTAGAGTAACTCTCCACGATCGTCGAATAAGAAAGTCCCCCCGCGCTGAGTCAGATAAGTAGGATCGGGCACATATGTGTTCCAATTGCCAATTACCTCGGCCATATTTCGCAGCCGTAATGTTGCTAATTCAAACGGTCTTTGAAAACCATTTCCACCCGCCAACTTAAAAAATGAGCCTTCAATCGGCGGTAACGGTTTAGCCTTTACAACTTCTCCATCTTGAATTAATTGCGGTGCAGATCGATCGCCCGTGTACCCGCGAAACACCTCGCGCAGCGTGCCCGGACTGCCTATACCAGCACACATTAAAATAAGATTCAACCAAGCATTTCGAGCAGCATTAAACCCAGGTAATTTCAGCGATAACCCTGGATAAAGATCGAGCTGCGCGTGTAATTTAGCAGCAGGATCGACAAACAACCATTCGGGTGGAAATCCGGTAAATTCTGTGAATTTTAATCCCGCAGTTCGATCGCCAATTCCCACCATTCTAATTGTTAAACCTGTCTCTTCGAGTTGTTGGCGATCGCGTTGCAACCACCAAGCATATTCAAGGCTGTCGAAATCACCCAATTGCGGACAGACAATTACTAACAATCGTCTGGCTTCACAACCACCGAGCATCGGCACTATTTCACCATCGCTAACCCGCTGGCGATCGGTTTGTTGGAAGATTGAGTAAATATTCATGCAATTTATAATAGAGTGAGACTTTAAAATCGAAGTGAATAGTGAATAGTGGATAGTGGATAGTGAGCTTGCATCTACTAGCAATCGGTTATTGCTTTTAAAACTGGACTGTTAAACAGTCGTAGGGGTGGAGTGAGGGAATCGGATCGAGACTGACAAAGAGAAGTTTACGATCGATCTAGCCGCAATCGCAAACTCGATATTTGCTGCAAAACTTCAGCTTCAAGATCGGTAGGAATATTTTGGATATTAGCTAGATACCACTGGCAAACCTCGATCGCTCTGCCAATTTGCTGTGAAGATCGCAACCGACTGAGAATCCAGTTTAAACCGTCGAACTGAGCTTGTCCTGATGCTTGGATCGAGACAATTTTTTGAGCTGCTTCAACTTCATTCAGTTCGCTAAATCTTGCTACTAGATACATCAATAGATGCGAATCTTGTTCGATCGTTTTGGCGATCGCGACGGCTAGCTCGATGTGTTTGTTATCGAGAAGATAGATTACAAATTTTTTACGTCGCGGTTCGTCAGTTAATACTTCACAAGTATTTTTGACAAAATCTGCTTCTACGGGAAAATCGACAACTAAATTACTAAATAAATCTAACAGTCGGACATCTAGCAGCCGATTGGAAATTTGCAGTTCCATTTCTGTAAAATTACTAGTAATATTGGCAAGATAATTTTCATATAGCTCGATCGCTGCTCCATGTTGTCCTAATTCTGACATTTTATCGGCGATCGCACAGATACATCGATAGTATTCACGATCGCCACCGAGCGTTGGCAGAAGTTGTCGAGCTTCTGCAACTAAATTCATGCTCAATAATGTCCGAATTGTACTATCACCAATCGAACGATCTTGAGTAGATCTAGTAATGGCGATCGCTTCATTGATGCAGCCGATGTTTAATAGATACCGTACGAACTGTTGCCGATTCTCCGATCGAGCTAATAAAATATGTGCTCGACGCGTGAGTTCGCGTTCGTCTGGTAACTTAGTCGCTAATTCGATATACAACTCCAAAGCATCGGGATAACCTTTACGAATTAAGAATAGAATAAAAAATGGATCGCGATCGAGAATTAAATTCCAACCACTCTGCCAAAGCTGATATTCGGCTTTGTGGATCGCTCGATCTCGATAATATTCGGGACTGACTCTCCCCGCCATTTCACCATCTAAGGGCATCGCCGTTCTCGGTACGGCGACGCATCGCCCCTGCGTACTATTCGTTACAAATTCTTCAGGATTAGCACTCCAATAAACGCGCTCGTTACACACATCGCAGTGACGCACATTATCGAGATCTGTCGGAGCTAAACCATCCCACTTCTGCGTACAAATAAACTCAAACGCTTCGGGACAATTCCAAATTTCTGTCAATGAATTATTCACGATTCACTATCCACTATTAAGTGTGCCCCGATTGCAAGAGTAGAGAATATGGCAATCTCGATCGAGTCAGTGTTAAATTATATTAAGTATATGTCAGATCTAAAAACTTTATGCAACTTACCTGGCTCGACAGTAACTCTTGGCTCATCGAACTGGGCGGTAAAAATATTTTATTAGACCCTTGGCTGGTGGGCAATCTTAGCTTTGGCGACCTACCGTGGCTGTTTCTAGGTACCAAAACAGTCGATCGACCCATACCCGCGAATATCGATCTAATTTTACTATCCCAAGGACTGCCCGATCACGCCCACATCCCTACTTTAGAAGTCTTGGATCGATCGATCCCTGTCATCGGTTCGCCCAACGCGGCTAAAGTAGTCCAAAAACTCGGCTACCAACAAGTTACCGCCCTCGCTCCAGGCGAAAGTTATCGCTTTGCCGAGATCGATATTAAAGCTGTCCCTGGCTCGCCAGTAGGCCCCACCGCGATCGAAAATGGTTATATCTTGCGCGCAGATGATACCAGCCTTTACTACGAACCCCACGGCTATCACTCGCCGACGCTTGCCCAAGAACCGGAGATCGATATCGTCATTACCCCATTAATCGATCTCAAGCTGCCGCTACTCGGTGCTGTCATTAAAGGGAAAGCCAGCGCACTGTCACTGTGCGAACTCCTCAAACCCAAATTTATCGTGCCCACAGCCGCTGGTGGTGATATCAAATTCGAGGGGTTACTGATGTCGATTTTGACAGCAGAAGGTAGTGTTTCCGAGTTCGCAGACTTACTCGCATCCAAGTCTCTAGCTACTAAAGCGATCGAGCCTAAACCCTGGCAGCCTTTTGAGTTGACATCGATCTCTGTTTGAGCCAAATATTATCAACATATATTACAAAATACTATGTTCTGTGATGTAAATACTGTTTTTCACTTCAAGGAGGTTACAATCATTTTGTAACTTACTTGAAGTAAAAAGATATGCTGGTCTCTACCTTTGAAGTATTGGTTAAACCACAGCTACCAAGAGCATCAGATTTGCCTCCTGGGGTTCCCGTTCCACCAGGATTGGGAAATCTCAGCCGAAATGTTCTCCAGGGTTATTTTTTGACTATTGCCAATGTTAACTTCTTTCCAGTAACAGTCTCTGTTGTGTTTACGCTCAAATTCCCTGAAAATCCTGGGGGTGCAATACCAAGTCCCGTAAACTTTGATGATTTTCTCAATGCTGTTGATATTTCGGGCGTCAATTTGTTTGCAGCTAATCCATCCGCAAAGTTAGTTCCAGAAGTTGTTCCCCAAAATAATAAGGCACGGATTACGTTTACATTGCCTGAGAACGGAACGGGATTACTAATCTTACAACCAAATATTCTCAATTCTCAAATCATTACCGATGCCAATTTTGAGGCTCGCGGTTATGTAGAAATTTTCTTATCATCCCTTTCTGGTTCCGATGAAGCTACCTTACTCATCACACCAGAGCAACGCGGTACCTTCTTTAAAGATCTCAATGGTGCGACACCAGCAGAGGTAGGTCTGGATCAGATTGCCTATGCTC
>NZ_PVWO01000532.1 GCF_003003845.1 Chamaesiphon polymorphus CCALA 037
TCCCCCAACGGGGGGTCTGGGGGGAAGCCTCCCCCCAGATCCGGGGGGCGTAGCCAGCTAATGGGGGAAGGGTAGGACAAAAATAAAAAAGACAGGGATAATATCCATGTCCGGATCAAAAAAATAGTGAACATGATTGTAGCGTCAATCGAACAGATTTGCCCAGACCAACAAGAATGGTTGGAACAATGCGAGCTATTAGTCAAAGCAGAAAGTTTACCAGCAATAGTTTGGGTGGCGATGCAAATGGGATTATGGATCGCCAGAGGGATAGTAGAAGCAGAACTGAAGCGGAGAGCCAGGGTGATTGGAGAATGGTCGAAATGTCAGCAGTGCGGACACAAACTGCAATCAAAAGGCTGGAGAGAGCGGCAAATCGAAACAGTGATTGGGAAAATCAACTGGAACAGAAGAGTGGGGAGGTGTCCAAAAGGATGTAGGGGTCATCTAGCGGTGCCATTAGATGAAGCACTGGGGATTGCACCCAACCAGTCGAGCAGTGAAGAATTGATGAGATTAGGTTGTTTGCTCAGTGTGGTCATGCCGTATGAGCTAGCAAGTTGGCTGTTAGGTCAGTGGAGTGGGCTATCAGTCAGTAGCAGTACCCTGTGGAATTGGGTTCAGACCAAAGGTAGACAGGCGCAAGCCGAGATTGAATTACAACTTCAATCACAAGCCCAGGGGCAAGTTGTCAAGCCAGATCCACTCTCAGCGATTGAATCGGTCTTACCA
This sequence comes from Chamaesiphon polymorphus CCALA 037, assembly GCF_003003845.1. Taxonomy (GTDB): domain Bacteria; phylum Cyanobacteriota; class Cyanobacteriia; order Cyanobacteriales; family Chamaesiphonaceae; genus Chamaesiphon; species Chamaesiphon polymorphus. Next base: position 733 of record NZ_PVWO01000532.1, read on the forward strand.
TTGGCAATTGCCGCCGATGGAGTCATGGTACCTTTTCGCCCAGTCGCCAACACACCCAAAGGAAAAACGCAGTGGCAAGAAATCAAAATCGCCTTGCTAACACGCTTAGGCTCTGGCATCAATCGGGCAGGAGTAACAGTCCCACAACTGTTGAATCGCCGACTGGTAGCTGTGTTAGGCGATATCGACAAATTTATTCCCCACATTCAGCTAGAAGCGCGTCGTCAAGCCTTTGACTCAGCTTCACAGGTAGTCTGGCTCAGTGATGGCGGCAAAGGGTTCTGGCGGGTTTACCATACTTGTTTTGCTCACTGCACTGTTGCCGTGCTCGATTTCTATCATGCGGCTGGGCATCTGTGGCGGGCTACTGCGGCGATCTTTACATCTCCTCGCTCTGCTGATGCCAGGGCTTGGTTTGTCCGTTGGCGACACCAACTCCGTCACGGCCAAGATGCCCTCGTCCTAGCTTCTTTGACCAGGCTGATTAACACCGATCTGTTTACTGGTAATTCTTTGGCTACTCTCCTTCAAGTCCAAGCTTACTTTCAGCGTCATCACCACCATATTCGCTATCAACACTTTGAGCAGTTACAGCTCCCTCTCGGTTCTGGCATGATTGAAAGTGCCTGTAAGTGGCTGATTCAACAACGTTTTAAGGGTGTTGGCATGAGATGGAGCGAGTCTGGCTTCAACAATTTACTTATTCTCCGTGTTGCTTGGGTCAATCAACGTTTCGATCCCCTTTTTCCGAATGTTACTCTTCCCGTACATCCGCACTCCCCCATCCCTTAACTACGCCCAGATCCGGGTTCTCTAGCACCAGTAACTCACAACTAAGCACTAGTCCAAACCGAGCTTACAATGGTAATTCTGAGTCGGATTCTAGATTTTCGATCGATTGAATACCGCGCGGATCTCCGAGTTTGAGTAGAGCTGCTTTAGCATCATCTCTAACTCCCAGATCCGCATCTTCTTCTAATACTTGAATCAGCGCATCGATCGCTGTAGCATACACCACATTCGAGGGTAACTCGCGACACAATCGCCCCAAAGACCACGCACAATTACTCCGCACGGCGGCTAAAGGATCGTTAATTAAAGCTTCAATAATCGGCGGAATCGTCGCGATTACTGCCTCATAACTGAGATCTGCGGCTTGTCCGAGCGCGCTAGCCGCCCACAACCTCACAGCCGAAATATCCACCTTCAAAGAGCGTAGGAGTGGCTTGAGCGCGCGAATATCGCGACAGTTGCCCAAAGCCCAGACGATCCCCTTACGAACGTAGCCATTCCAATCTCGATCGAGTTGAGAGATGAGCGGTTCGACAGCATCGGGGCTGGGATTGCGTCCTAATCCATAGGTAGCCGCAACTCTCACCAATGGACAAGGATCGGCAAGCAAATCGATCAAATGCGGAATCGCTCTAGCATCTTGAATCTCACAGAAAGCTCGCGCCGCCAACATTCGCTGAGAGGGAACTGCACTGGTGAGCAATCGCAACATTGCCTCTGGATCTGGCTGGAGCGGCTCTGGATTGGCATCTAATACTGCCAAAGTGTCTAGATCGTCCTCTGAACTATCTAGATCGATATCATCCTCTAGGAAGTTCGGATCTGCTTCGTAAACCATAATAAATACTCTAGCCTATGCCCATCACCAAAATCTAGTCCAAAGCTGTATATCTATCTAACCCGATCGCGACAGTTGAGGATCTATTGGCCGACAGTATTGAAGATCGAGCTATTATTGACAACTCGATCGCATTATAGCAAAGTCAATGCAGCCAAAGCGATCGGCGATAACCGATCTAGTTTTCGATCTTCGAGATTTGGATCCTGGGTCGATCGCGATCGACCATCAAAATGTTAGGGTAGGGGCAATTCAGCAATTGCCCCTACCCTAGCATTGTTCGTTCGCAATTAGTTGGGATCGACAGCAGACTTCAGTTTGAGCTGAAGATCGGTACCTTTTTTCAACACTACTTCGCCACCGGGACTCGATAGAACAAACGCAGTTGCGGCGGCAGCACCTGCGAGCTTACCATGTTTGAATTTAGTCTTGTCACCGATAAAGTTACCCGCGATCGTGCCGCCTAAAATAATTCCGGCATTTTTGAGAAATTGCCCTTTAGTTTTGGTTTCCACTTTAGTATTAACTAATGCGGCATCGATCGGTAAAAGATCGCCATTTTTAAGTTTGAGCTGGTCGAAAGCTAAATTCATTTGAGATTTTTTGCCTTTAGCTGCTTTAGTAACCTTTTCTAAATGTCCTTCGATCGTGGCATCTTTCAAGGCTGGATATTTGCCGACAGAACCGTTTTTAACTTTAATTACAAATCGATCGTTATCGCGATTTTTACCGCTAGATAATTCTTGTTGCAGATCGGTATCGATCGTAATTCCGGCTGGAACTATTGCCAAAGCACCAGCAGTTGATGGTTTGGTTGCAGTCATCGCACCAGTAGTTGCGGGTTTAGTTGTAGTCATTGCACTAGTATTTGTCGATCTGACTGTATCTACAGGCTTGTCGGCAACATTTTTGCTACAGCTTGCTAAACTACCTAAAGATAGTGTTAACAATAATAACGAAACAGATTGTTTTAACATGATTTTAGAATCCACACCTCATACCACATCAAAATTGAATGCGATAGGCTCAGTTTAGCATTTTGGCATCGATTCAACCATTGGCTATTTGTCCGGAAACCTCTACTATCTACCCTATATCGATCGCTAAATCTATACAACTATCTATTTAATTTAATCCGATCGATCGAAATGAAAAATCGGCGCGCGGGTATCAAACGGCAATCGTCCGCCTACTGGCAATAAAAACGCATGAGCGCGGTGCAAAGTCAGCGAATCGCACTCGCCATCCGTAATCACCAAAATCGGCGCATCTTTCGGAAAATCCACCGCTGATTCTAATTTGACGATCGCAGGCATCAACACCGTACCACCTCTACCTTTAACCTCAACCGTTTCCAGCAAACTTTCTGGCTCCACATAACGATACCTGTCTAAATGTTAAATCTGAGTGAGAGAAAATTAATCAACGTTACCGTTAAAAAATACATTTACACGGT
>NZ_PVWO01000092.1 GCF_003003845.1 Chamaesiphon polymorphus CCALA 037
CCCTACGGGCACCCCTCCTGGGAGGGGATTTACTACCATATTCTTTAGTGTTATATCATGGCAACACCTAAAAAATCACCTCCAATTCCTCACCAAAAAATCGTTGTTAAATTGTTTCACGGCATTATTATTATCAGTTTATTGTTGATGATTGGTAGTGGACTTCAGATTTATAATGCCACGCCTGTATTTGGTGGGAAAGAGGGATGGCGGTTTCCCAGTTTTATGACTTTGGGTGGGTGGCTGGCGGGTGGTAGGGATTGGCACTTTGCCATGATGTGGGTGTTTTCGTTTAATTTGCTAATTTATGGCATTTATATCGGCTTGACAAAACGGTGGGAGCGGCGATTTGTCTCTAGTAGCGATCTGCAAGTCCTGAAGGTGGGACAAAATCCTAAGCGCAAAACTTATGCTTGGCATCGGCTAATTTATACTGGCATCATCCCGATTTTGATTCTGGCGATCGCGAGTGGATTGGCGATGTATAAACCAGTTCAATTAGATTGGTTGGCGGGTTTATTTGGCAATTGGCAAACGCTCCGTACCGTTCATTTTCTGACAGTTCCGATCGCGTTAATATTTACGATCGTACATATGCTCATGGGTTTAAAAGTCGGCGGATTGAGAATCTGGCGATCGATGTTTGTGTAGATTTTATATTTTGCTTCAGAACTAGATAGCTATATTCGCCTCCTAAGTCTCTCCCTCTCCCTCCCCTAAATCATGAATCATAACTCTCTAAATCGGCGGCAATTATTACAACTATCTGGTTTTGCAGGAATGGGCTTATTGCTCGATAGTTGTGGCTTGAATCAGTACTCTACTAGTGTAGGTAATGCGATCGATCCGCTCAATCAACGAGTCGAAGAATTGTTGCTTAAGCCGCAAGCTCTAGCGCGTGAATATCCAGTTAGTTCCATCGAACCTCAAGCTTTATTGATTAATAGTTTTAACGATACTCCCAAAATCGATCCGACGACTTTTAAATTAATTATCGACGGCGCGGTGAACCAGCCGATGCAGTTGAGTATGAACGATATTAAAAAGTTACCATTGCGATCGATGGTAATTCAGCATGTCTGCGTCGAAGGCTGGGCGGCGATCGTGCAATGGGGCGGTGTCAGACTTAAAGATTTAATCGCTTTAGCACAGCCCAAATCGACAGCAAGATATGTCTATTTTGAGTCAGGCGATGGTTACTATAACAGTTGGGATTTACCTTCAGCAATGCACCCACAAACGCTGCTAGCCTATCAAAAAAACGGTCAGCCAATACCTGTAGATAATGGTGCCCCATTGCGTCTTGCTGCGCCGATTAAGCTGGGTTACAAGCAAAGTAAATGGGTGACTAGAGTTACTTTACTCGATCGATTAGCCACCAAGCAAGGCTATTGGGAAGACCAGGGTTATGAATGGTTTGGCGGATTATAAATAATTTAGGTGAGTTCGATTGGTTCAAAAAAATAATTATTCTTTAGATATGTCAAGTAATAATTTCAATCGTTATTTTCATCTTGTCTCTATCATCTCTTTATTATCACTTACTACCGTTTCTTGTGGGATTTCGCGATCGAGTTCTTCGGCTATTGCAAATGCAACTCCTGCGAAAATTGCTGGCATCGATATCGAGCCACCTAAAGATATTAAGGCTACGATAACAGGAGAACAGACATTAGTGCTGGCTGGCGGATGTTTTTGGGGCGTGGAAGCAGTCTTTGAAAATCTCAAAGGTATTTCTAATGTTGTCTCTGGCTATTCGGGCGGAGATATGAAGACGGCTAACTATGATGCTGTCAGTAGTGGGGGAACGAGTCATGCAGAAGCTGTCAAAATTACATACAATCCTCAGCAAATTTCACTCGGACAAATCTTAAAAATTTACTTTCTCGTCGCTCACGATCCCACGCAGATCGATCGACAAGGGCCAGATATTGGTAACCAATATCGATCGGCAATCTTTTTTGCCAATTCTCAACAGCAACAGATATCAAAAGCTTATATCGACAGGCTCGATCGATCTCGGATCTTCACACAACCGATCGCGACAAAAGTAGTTGCATTGAATGAATTCTACCCAGCCGAGCAACACCATCAGAATTTTATCGATCGCAATCCAAAATATCCCTATGTTGTAGTTCACGATTTACCTAAACTCGCTCTATTACGGCAACAATTTTCCGACCTCGTTCGACGTTAAATAAATATTTAATCTAAGCTGAGGATGTTAATATCATCAGCTTAGATCGAATCCGGTTTAAATAACTCATTTATCATCCGATTTGGGATCGGTCGTTATTAGCCCAAACTGGCAACGCCAAAAGTAGCATTGAATTTGCGACACCAAATTACTGCCGATCGATAATTAGCGAGATTGATATTGGCAGGAATGGCATAGCGTTGCGCACCACTAAATTTTTTCAGGCGAGACAGCACGATATAATCGCCACTTTTCAAAGCATAGTTAGGTGCTTTAGTTCCACCCAGTACATTACTAGAACGATGCAAAGCAACTACTAAATCTGGCCCCTGACTAGAAGTTTTAAATCCCGCATCTAGTTGTAAAAATGAGCGACCGTTTTGGGTCACGATACTAGCACCACCTCTGGTTGGTTGTTCTGCCCGAACGAATGTACCGGACTTGACTGTTGCTGCTAACTGTAACGGACGAACTGACGGGTTAATCTGAGTTGTCTGTTTCTCCAGATCCAAAGTAGAATCGATCGTCATCTGGGCTGCCGGAACCCGAGCTTGGATCGCGGCTTTTGCAGAGCTAATTACGACTAAAGATGCCAAACAGAGGATTGTTGCTTGAATAAGTTTCATAATTAAATGTTGTTGATGGATGACAGTAAGACAATTAACTTTTCTGCTATTATTGTCACCCAGAGAACTCGATCGAAAATGATAAGTCGCTAAGAAGTTACTGAGAAAAAGCTGAGAATCAGATGATAAGTCGCCAGCCATTGTCATCGCTACTACTCGCGCAAAGCGTAGCCGACACCGCGTGCGGTATGAATCAATCTTGGCTCGTTGTTTTGTTCTAACTTAGTACGGAGATAACGCACATAAACCTCAATAATATTCGAGTCGCCCAAAAAATCAAATCCCCACACATTTTCGATGATTTGCTCTCTGGTAAATACTTGACGCGGGTGACTTAATAGGTATTGTAATAACTCGAATTCCTTGGCAGTTAAATCGATCGATCTACCACCGCGATGAACTTCACGAGTGCGTCGATTCAAACTTAAATCTTCAAATTGCAACAGATCTTCATCAGTTTTTTGCGTGCGGCGCAGATGCGATCGAATGCGGGCGAGTAATTCCTCAATACTAAAAGGTTTGACGACATAATCATCTGCTCCTGCATCCAAACCCGCCACCCGATCTCCAACTTCATCCCTAGCCGTTAACAAAATTACTGGAATGTCAATCCCCGTCGATCGCAATCGCCGACACAGTTCTACCCCCGTGAGTCCTGGTAACATCCAATCCAAAATCGCTAGATCCGGTGCCGACTCGCGCGCTAAAGCTAGCCCTGACATGCCATCGTGTGCCACACTAACGCGATAATCCTCACTCTCCAATTCTAGTTGGATAAATCTGGCTAATTTAATTTCATCTTCAACTAATAGGATATGAGCTATCATTTGGATTTTGGATTTTAGATTAATTTTAGTTGGATAGCGATCGACTAATTCAAGGGCACTCTCCTACAGTACATTGACGTTGACATAGCAACAAGCCAAACCAATCTTGTGGATCTGTCCAAATTTGTAAAGGTTTAAAAGCATGAGTTGATAGCTCGTCTACTAATGTTGGGAGATCGAACTTGCGAGAGATTTCGGTGTGGATTGTTTCTCCAGCCTCGAACTTAACTCGATAGTTTAGTCGATTTTCCAAGGAGAGGCTATCACCAACGAGAGTTACAGTTTGAGTTACCAAGCTGCGGAGGTGCATTTCAATCTGATGCTGCTCCCGATTATAGAATGCCAAATGCTCGAATCGATCGAGTGAAAAATTACCTCCAAAACGATGATTGAGATGACGGAGGATATTGAGGTTAAATGCCGCCGTCACCCCCAGAGCATCATTATACGCAGATTCAATCGTCTCAATCGATTTTTGTAAATCTACCCCCAACAGGAAAAATTCTCCAGGTTGGAGTGCTTGTTGAATTTGGGTTAGGAAACTGCTACGCTCTCGATCGGTAAGATTTCCTAGCGTACTACCCAGAAAAATCACCATCCGGTTTTCCAGTTCGGCTGGTGGCAGTTGCGCCAGAGCTTGCTCGTAAGTCCCCGCCAAGCCACACAATTTTAGGTTGGGATAGCGTTCCAACAATGCTAGAGCCGTACTCTTGAGAATGCCAGCACTGACATCGATCGGATAATAATACAGTTGACGATCTAGTTGACTGTATGCCTCTAATAACAGGTGAGTTTTCCGAGAGCTACCGCTACCTAATTCTACTAATTCACAGGTGCCCGTGAGTTCGGCAATTTCTGAGGCATATCGTTCGAGAATCGCTTGCTCGGTGCGGGTGGGATAGAGTTAGGTTATCGGGCAGCTAAATTTGCCTCGATAATCACTACGATCCCAGATCGAGCTGAATCACTCCTGAAGAGAAAATGAGAATTCGTTGAGAAACGCGGCGATTGAAACCCAGCGCGGTTTAGCCCGTAGAGACTCGATCGGCTATAAATTACGTTTGACAATTCTAACTCACGCTGGTGGTCATTTATGTAGCCGATCAAACATCCGATTAGATATTATTGAATAGTTTTATTTATTTCAGTTATTAGATGCTGTCAATGGAAGTAGATCGCAAACATCAACGGAACCATAGCTACCACCATCAAAGTTTACAAATACTCCATATTTACTACGTCTTTCTGTAAGTATGCCAGTACGATCGCGATGCTTCTTTTTATTCGGGTTAGCAGGAGAAACTTTTACCATATCCCCTGGTGACAGAGAATATATCTCTGTAGATTTTGCGCTGCTATAGAATCCAGTAATTATCGTACCATCCGAAAAACTCACGGTTACTTGGCGACCCATATATACTCCTACAGTGTATCAATCTATCAATTTGCACTTCAATATCTGGAACGAGCTTAGTTTCGCTGCAAAAGATATGTTTACAATCCTAGCACATAAAATTAAAACATTGTTTTAAACCTATACCTAGCTTTTGTTAATGTTCTTAAAGTGTCAAAAATCTCATAATTGAGTCTCGAAAGCCATTGATTAATAAGCGGTTACCGTTTATTAATAAATGGCTATCGTTTATTGATTTTTTATTTTTTGCGCTTGATTCTTGATGAGTAAAAATGGAAAAACACTATCCACTAGTAATACTAGTAATATTTTATCTAATTCATTACTTTTATTTTTCACTTAAACAACGATCGATTCACTACCTAATTCGATCTCCAGCACAGATTCCGTAACTCCTTCTTCATCCCCATATTCCCCCAATTGTTGAATCAACTTCGCCACCAATCCCGTCCATCCCGTTTGGTGACTGGCTCCGATTCCCGCGCCATTATCGCCGTGAAAATATTCATAGAACAACACCAAATCGCGCCAGTGCGGATCGGTTTGAAACTTCTCGGTGCCCCCATAAACTGGTCGCTGTCCGGCTGGGTTGCGAAGGAAAATTTGGGTGAGTCGCTGCGATAGTTCGGTAGCTACTTCCCACAGGGTCAGCATTTGCCCCGAACCCGTCGGACATTCTACTTTAAAATCGTCGCCGAGATAGCGATGGAACTTTTGCAGCGATTCGATGAGTAGGAAGTTCACCGGAAACCAGACGGGGCCGCGCCAGTTGGAATTGCCCCCAAATAAACCACTGGTAGACTCGGCTGGTTCGTAATCGACGCGAAACTCCATACCGTTGGTATAAAAGCAATATGGATGCTTGGCGTGGTAGCGAGAAACCGCCCGAATCCCGTAATCGCTGAAAAATTCGGATTCGTCGAGCATTTTTTGTAAAATGCGTTGGAGTTTGTCTTTAGAAACGATCGCCAGCAATCGGCGCGCCCCCTTACCTTTGGTTTCCATACAAGCTACATTACGGCGTAAATCGTGCCGATTTTTGATAAACCATTCCAATCGCTTTTTAAAGTTGGGTAATTGTTGTAATGTTTCCGGTTCTAATATTTCCACTGCAAATAGGGGGATTAAGCCTACTAGAGATCGCACTTTCATTTCGATTTGACGATCGTCGGGAAAATGCAATACGTCATAATAGAAGCCATCTTCCTCATTCCACAATGAATCTTCCATTTCCCCAATGTGATTCATCGCATCGGCAATATAGAGATAATGTTCAAAGAATTTGGTAGCAATATCTTCATAAACTGGATTAGCTTTTGCCAATTCTAAGGCAATTTCTAACATATTCAAACAATACATTCCCATCCAACTCGTACCGTCGGATTGGTCGATATGTCCGCCCGTTGGCAGTGGCGCACTGCGATCGAATACGCCGATATTATCTAATCCCAAGAAACCGCCTTGGAAAACGTTGTTTCCCTCTGTATCCTTGCGATTTACCCACCAGGTAAAATTGAGCATCAATTTTTGAAAGACGCGCTCTAGAAACTGGCGATCGGATTTTCCATAGAGCTTCTGTTCGATCTTATAAACGCGCCAAGTCGCCCAAGCATGAACGGGGGGATTTACGTCGCCAAAAGCCCATTCATACGCCGGAATTTGCCCATTGGGGTGCATATACCACTCGCGGGTGAGGACATCTAATTGATACTTGGCAAAGTCGGAATCGATCGTGGCAAAGGTGATGCAATGAAAGGCTAGATCCCAAGCAGCAAACCACGGATACTCCCACTTATCGCACATCGAGAGAATATCATCGGTGTAGAGATGAAACCACGCACGATTTCTGCCGCGTTTTCTTTCTGGGGGCGGCATCGGGACATTGGCATCGCCTTGCAGCCAATCTTCGACGATATAGTGATAATATTGCTTGCACCACAGCATTCCAGCAAATGCCTGACGCTGGACATTTCGCATATCTTCGCTGAGTGAAAATGGCGTAACTCGCTGATAAAATTCGTCGGCTTCTTGTTGGCGAATTGCCAGTGTTGCGTCAAAGTTTTGGAAAGGTGCAGATGAGTTTAAATCGTCACCGAGCAGATCCAATCCCAACTCGCTCGGATGTAAATCGCTCAGTCGTAACTGAATCGTGTGAGTATCTCCAGGCTCGATCGATAGAACGTAATCGATCGCCGCTTTCGTGCCGATAAGATCGGGATTGACGGCAGCTTTAGCCCCATTTACAACATAGTTATTAATACCATCTTTGACATAGGGCGATGGATTTGGCGTGTCGAATACCAGTTCGTAATTAGTTTCATTTTCTGTAAATAGCAGCTCGCCATCACCTCGCGCATACAACCAGCGTTTACCTAATGTGGGATGAATGGCTTCGATAATATTCAGATCGTTGCTAGTATGAATGGCTTGTAGAGTTGGCGTGGTTTCTTCCTCCGCTCCATTCCAAGCCCAAGTATTGCGAAACCACAGCGTCGGCAGTAAATGCAGGGTGCGAGCTTCCGTACCGCGATTGATAACGGTAATTTGCATTAGAACATCGTCGGCAGTTTCTTTAGCATATTCAACAAAGACATCGAAATAGCGATCGTCATCAAATATCCCCGTATCTAATAGTTCAAACTCTGGCTCTCGACGACTGCGACGGCCATTTTCGGCAACTAATCGATCGTAAGGAAATGCTTGATGGGGATATTTATATAATGCCTTCATGTATGAATGCGTCGGCGTATTGTCAAGATAAAAGTAATATTCTTTGACATCTTCACCATGATTGCCTTCATTCCCCGTCAACCCAAATAACCGCTCCTTGAGAATTGGATCTTCGCCGTTCCACAGGGCAATTGCCAAACACAACCGTTGATGATTGTCCGAAATCCCCAACAAGCCATCTTCGCCCCACCGATACGCCCGCGATCTCGCCCGATCGTGGGTAAAATAATCCCAAGCCGAACCATAAGGGCTATAGTCTTCGCGCACGGTACCCCACTGGCGATCGCTCAAATAAGGCCCCCACCGCCGCCAGTGCGCTGCGTGGGTTTGTGATTCGTGCAATCTGATTTCTTCGGGAGTTGGATCGACCATTGTTGTTATCTCTTCAGGAATATCTCGTGGGCAATCGAAATCGCCACACGAGCGATAAATTAATTAGGTTTAATTTTCATTACCATCATGCTCGATCGATCTGAAGTAAGCCTGAAACTCAAATGAGAATTTGCTGAGAGTAAGTACGCATAAGATAAGTAAGCGATCCGAAATAAATTACTTCTTTAGCACCTGTTGAAAGCTTTATACAGCAGGAACACGAGCAAGCGATCGAAGATAGTCCAGATCGAGATAATAAGTTGATTTTACCGGACATCGCGGTTGTGGCAGATCGGCATTATTAGCAGAGTTGGGCTTTAGGTTTACCGATCCAGGGCGATATTTTATGGTGATGTATTCGATTGCCGATCCGCGATAAATATTTAGAAGGAGATCTATTATCTATGGGAAGATCGTTAAAGATGATTCTTCCCCTGTCATAATGCCAGTAGATCGACCGCTTCAGATTGATGCTCTTCACACCAACAGCTTCAACCCATTACTGCCCAAACCACCGATCCTTTCCAGCCAGCTAGCAGGGTGGGATCGTCTGCATCTCATCTATCATCGGCAATCTCCTTATTCGATTCCTGAAACCGTTCCCGCTCAACATACGATTAATATCTACACTACCCCTGTCCTGGCGCAAGTCAAGATCGATGGCCGTTGGCAACAGCGATCGGGTATGGTTGGTGATATCGGTATTTTCCCAGCGCAAGAAGTCGTCTCTGCTGCGGAATTTCTGCAAGAATTAGGGATCGTTCACCTGTATCTCGATCCGGTTAGTTTGAGTAATGTTGCATTTGAATCGATCGATCCCGATCGCATCGAACTCATTCAACAGCTCCAAGTGCGCGATCCGCTGATTCAACAACTTGGGCTGTCATTAAAACAAGAGTTGGAAACTAGCGCAACAGATAGCCGTTTGTATGCCGAATCTGTGGCAACCATGCTCGCCGTACATTTATTAAAGCGATACTCAGTTCGCCAACCAATTATTCCAGTACCCACTGGTGGATTGTCAAACTATAGCCTGAAAACCCTATGTGGTCTTAGTTGGAGTCGATGCAAATCGTTTAATATTACAAGATCGGGTCGATTCCGTGTCCTCTTATTTAGGATGGCAACCATTTTTAGAGCATTTATGGGGACAGCCGATGATGTTGCAAGATGGCGAAGCGCATCGCAATACACGGCGGTTGATGGCTCCAGCTTTTCATGGTAAAGCGATCGCCAGTTACTTTGATACAATGCAGTCGATTATCCAGAATGAATTGCAGACTTGGACTCAGCCAGATCCGATTGCGCTCAAATCTCAGTTAAATCAGCTTGCCTTGAGAATCGGCGTTCGGCTGTTGTTAGGAATTGAGTTGGCGAGTGACATTACCCAATTCGAGCAATGGTTCAATACGCTCGTGGAGGGTGCAGCAGCATTGTTGCGAATCGATATCCCCTTGACAACCTACGGTCGATCGCAACAGGCGAGAAGACAGTTAAACACATTTTTGACTGAAGTTGTTCGGCAAAGACAGCAGCAGGGTAATCTGACTGACTCGCAGGATGTACTGGGTTTGTTTTTAGCTTCAGTAGATGAAGTTGGAATGGCACTATCTACAGAGCAAATTTTGAATGAATTGCTGCACTTACTCAATGCCGCACACTTCACCACGGCAACTGCCTTAACTTGGGCAGTGGTAGAACTCGCCGCCCGTCCTGAATGGCAGCAGATCTTGCGATCGGAACTCGATCTAGTAACACAAGATCGATCGTTGGAATTAGAGCATCTCAAACACCTGCACCAGATGAGTGCTTTTCTCAAAGAAATCGAGCGCGTTTACAATCCATCGGGAGTAGTGCTGTTTCGGAGTGTGGTGAAACCGATCGATTTTGCAGGCTACCAGATTCCGCCAGGATGGGGGGTAATTGTCGCCCAGGGGCTGACGCACCGCTTACCTAGTCTGTACACATCCCCTGAAACCTTCGATCCCGATCGGTTTCTGGCTCCGCGTGAGGAAGATAAACAGCATCCATTTGCTTTGGTTGGTTTTGGGGGTGGCGCACATCGCTGTATTGGGATGGAGTTTGCCAGAATGGAAATGAAGATTTTTCTGGCTACGCTATTGCGTAAATATGACTGGACGGTGCAGCCGACTTACGATCGCATTGCCCCAGTTCGAGTTCCGCCCAATATCGAACGCCAGCTACGAGCAACAGTGATGGAGCGGAAGCTTTAATTTAATCGACACCGATCTATCGTTCAGTCGATTTTGCGATGGGATTTGTGCGCGAAAAAACTGGCATTCCAGCGGTAGTTATCGGTTTGTCGATTAATTCATTCAGCAGCAAAGATCTTGCCCCGATCGGTTTTGCCCTGCCACCCGACGGCTCATCATGGGGACGATTTCGCAATGCCTGTTTGCGATTTGTTATTGATTCGATCGCGTTGCGGAGTCTCAAAGCAGATATCGACAACATCCGTGCTAGTGTGGGTTTGCCGATTCTCAACCGCAGCGTGCTCGAAAGAATTGTCGAGCCGCCCGATCTATATCTACTGGGAACGATTCCTGAATTTGAGTATCCCCGCAACGATTTGTCTGCATCTACGCATTTTGTGGGCACCTTTACCAGTCCGCCTGTGGAAACCTTTGTACCGCCAGCATGGTGGGATGATTTGCAAGGGGATTGCTCGATCGTTTTAGTCACTCAAGGTACTCTAGCCAACGATGATTTAAACGAACTCGTCATACCGACGATTCGAGCGTTGGCGGATGAAAATGTCCTGGTTATTGCAACTACAGCCAGTTTGCCAATCTCACAGATCGATCTCACCCCACTACCGAAAAACCTCCGATTGGAGCAGTTTATCCCTTTCTACCATCTGATGCCCCATGTGGATGTGATGGTTACAAATGGGGGATTTGGTGGCGTACAAATCGCTTTATCACATGGAGTTCCCCTCGTTGTAGCAGGTGCCACAGAGGAGAAGCCAGAAATTGCGGCGCGGGTGGCATGGGGTGGTGTCGGGATCGATCTGAAAACAGGAAAACCATCGGAAAAGAAAATCAGGGAGGCTGTCAGAAAAATCCTCTGTAACTCTATCTATAAGAGCAAAGCAGAAAGTTTACAAGCAGAATACGGGAAATATAACGCACCCCAACGTTCAGCCGATCTCATCAGACAGCTTTTAGAAAAAAACACAGTGGATAAATGATAGAAACGTGCATTAGCTGTTGAGACGGTAGTCACTAGAAAATAGATCTAGTCTTCTGGGATCGGTCAAAATCAAGCTTTTAATTTCGGTTAGCCCAACTCGTTTGGCAATATCGCTTAATTGAAAAGTAAAATCTTTAACTGAATTAGATTTCCCTCGCTCCTTTTTTATGTTGCCAAAGTTTGGTTTAAGGTTGTCTAGTCCGATAGCGATGAGCAGATCTCCTGCGATATCTACTTCTCCGATTATATCAGTACGATATGAGGGGATGCCTACAAACTGTCGATCGTCAACAAGCAAGTCCATTTTCTGTAAAAAATTTTGAAGTTCTAATTCAGAAATATTAGTACCAATGATTTTATTGATATTTTCGAGCGAGTAAGGTAATCTGGTTAGCTCCAAACTAGGGCTGACAACAGAATTTTCAGGATATTCTATTGTTACTGTTTTAACTTGGGCACCAATATCTAGAAAGTTGTGAGCGATAATGTTGAGCATTTCCTTGACTGCCCGTTCAGATGTTCCGGTAACATCCACAAATAGCCTTGAAGCTTCTGGAGTAACTTTCCCTACACTATGAGCATTGATAATGGGCGGAATTGATAATATTTGACCTGATTCATCACGTAAAACTGGTATGTATTCTCCATCTGGAAGTGCATCAGCATACTTGATTCCCACTGGATGTTCTTTCAAAATTTGCTGCGCTGTCATTTCCTCTTTGGAGTTTAATGGAATCAGGGAAACACTATGCTTACTCTCGATCGAGTAATTAATATTACCTTCAATCTTCGATAAGTCATAAACTCCAACTGCAATTTTTTTTCTGTGACGACCAAAGGTTTGACAAACCTTATCTTGAAACGATATTAGTTCTCGCAAACCTACTGAATCGATCCGAACATTTTCGGCAACTAGCGCACCAATATATGGACGTATTTTCCAAACATCTTTAGCTACCATGATGACTAATCCCGATTCCGGTAGTTTGCTT
The DNA here is from genome assembly GCF_003003845.1 of Chamaesiphon polymorphus CCALA 037. Taxonomy (GTDB): domain Bacteria; phylum Cyanobacteriota; class Cyanobacteriia; order Cyanobacteriales; family Chamaesiphonaceae; genus Chamaesiphon; species Chamaesiphon polymorphus. Next base: position 12,372 of record NZ_PVWO01000092.1, read on the forward strand.
GGCACAGATCTGATTTCACGAGATGTAAAAGTGTTCATTGCACGGGTGAACCCCTCCGCAGAGAGTAAATCAGGTCTCTCAGCAGTTACTTCAACTTCGATCGTATCTTCCTTAATTTCTGCTTCTATCCCATAGTCAAAAGCAAGACTTTCTAGTTGTTTTGGTGTCAGATCGGTCAATCGTTCGAGATGTTTCAGAGAAAATGATACAACTGGCATTTTTATAATCCTAATAATTCAATATATACTTAATATTTTTGAGGTGGATTTAATGGTAGAATTCAGCTAGATGAGTTCGATCGACACTTTCATTTCGGAACACCTTGTCGATCGAGAAATATTTAAGATCTTGTCCGCCAAGCCTGTATAAGTTTCTAGCCGTCGAAGCTGTAGTGTGCGTCCGCAGGATGGCTCTACTAGCTTCCTCTTCAGTCCAAATGCTTCCATGACCGCTCTCATGTGCCGCTTTGACATCTCGAACGAGGTCACGATTGTCAGGTAAAGCGAGAAATTGAGGCTTTGACAGATAAAATGTGTCTTGAATCTCACGAGCAGGATGATCTTGGGCTGTGAAAAGCGCATCAAAATTCCAAAATGAAGAGTCTACAATCTGACCAGACATTTCGTCAAAGCCCATGTCGAGAAATATTTCTCTCACTAACTGAAAACACTGAGTTAATATGCAGGAGAGACCATATTTAATATCTGGCACATCATCATGAATATTATATGGTTTGAATTCTACTTCATTCCATTGTCCTGAAATTAATAGGTCACTAGTTACTGTTGTAATCAGCCTTTGGACTACTAGCTTCTGGATTTCAGAATTAACACTAATTGAATAATTGTCAACTGACTTCTTCTCGACAAGCTTTTGGTGAATTAACCACTCCAATTCTTCTGTGGCTGATACTTCTTTGCCGATTAATACTTCAGCAAAGACTTCTTGTCTTTTGATAAATTGCTTGATAATGTTCCGATCTAAGATATAGAGCTTCTGAGAGTTATCGTCTCCTTCTGTCCTAACCTCAACAGCTTTCTCTTTCTTGAGAGATCCAAAGTGAATACTATAATTAGATTGACCAAACTCTTTTTGAAGCTGCATGACATCTAATGGGTTTTTGTCATTAAGCTGACTTGCCAGCGGAAATCCCTGAATATAACCATCTATCTTTCTTCCTTTGCTAGATAAGACAAATATATTTTTGGATATATCTTCAACTTTCAAATAATTATCTAGTAACGTCGTTCCTATAAACCCTTTAACAAAGTTAAAATCAAGATTGTTATTTGCACAAAATTCTCGTAAGTCTGGAACTTCAATGTTCTTCTGAAATATCTGGATAACTTCTCTCTGTTTTTCTGTTAGTTGTGTTGTATTAAGCATATTTCAGTTCTGATAATAAAATGGCTACTTGAAGTTAATTGAGATCTAGACAAAATCTATGAGACTCAACCGCGCTTTTAGTTCTTGATTCTCTGCCCATGTTCATTATTTCGGAGGCCAAAGTGCTTGATTGGCAACTCGTGTTTTACAATGCCTTCATTTATGGTCTGGTATTGTCTTTCGTCCTCACCATTCTCACTGCCATCAGCGGAGCCATCGCTCTCGACATGTTCGTTGACAATTATCCGCCTGATATCAAGGAAAAGTATGGGCCGATGTCTTCGCGGGCTGCCCGCCTGCATCCCTTCATCGCGGCTCTATTATTCATAACTATTTTCGTCGTCCCCATTATCGGTCTTTTCGCTGTGCAGGCTCAGGTCGATTCTGTCCCCTTTTTGCCCGCTTTAGCGTTCTCAGGTATTGCACTGCTCACATTTAACACATTCGATCTAATTATCCTCGACTGGCTTTTCTTCTGCACGATCCAGCCGCGTGCAATGCTTCTCCCCGGTACCGAAGGCATGGCGGCCTATCGCGACTATCGCTTCCACTTCGTTGGATTTCTAAAAGGCTTGGGATTTAGTGCAGTCGGTAGTTTGCTCATAGCAGCTTTCTGGGTCATCCTGCACTGGTCGATCGCATTGCTCCCCTCGGCGGCCTAACCAGCGGCTGCACTCAGAACGGCAGCAACCGCTATGGGCTTTTAAGCATGGTTTATGTCCGTCCGGTGAGCCGCAGTCTGTTATGCTGCGTGGTTCGATCGAAGGTAATGCGATTTACTTGACACCCAATTAACGCTTAACTGTCATCGCCGATCCGCCACCGCGTCGGACAGGCTCGGCTGCTGCCGTTGTGCGGCCATTGGGATCGCCGATAAATCGATCTCGATCGGCAAAAGCCAGCCGTTGGGCTTCAATAATTGTATGCCATGCTTTAACGCGATCTAATTTCGGATGTACGGTAGCAACCACCGCGCAATCGCTGAGGTTGCTACATCGCATGGTTGCATGGTCACTTGCCAGCCACAAGTGCTTGAGCATCTTTAGTGGTCAGAGGATTGCCCCCAATGCCCCAATCGCCGCTCTTGACTTCTTCGACAACCACCCACGTCACTGGACGCACGTTCTCGCCTTCGATCGATACCATCGTATCGGTCAGCTTACGGATTATCTCCTGCTTTTGTGTTGACGTTAAAACGCCTTCGATTACTTTTACATTTATTAACGGCATCGCTTTGCTCCAGTTGGTAATTTTGATTTAAACGATAGAATATAAAATACGAGCGTTCGTGCTTTTATATTCTACCT
>NZ_PVWO01000533.1 GCF_003003845.1 Chamaesiphon polymorphus CCALA 037
GCTTTATTCAAACAGTTCTCTTTTCCAGGCGGCATTCCCAGCCATGCAGCACCCGAAACACCCGGTTCGATTCATGAGGGTGGAGAATTGGGATACGCACTGGTTCATGCTTATGGCGCGGCATTCGATAATCCCGATCTGCTGGTGGCTTGCGTAGTCGGCGATGGCGAGGCAGAAACGGGGCCATTAGCAACTAGCTGGCACTCGAATAAGTTTCTCAATCCGGCGCGAGATGGTGCAGTGTTACCGATTTTGCATCTAAATGGCTATAAGATTGCCAACCCGACTGTTTTGTCGCGGCTGCCGCAGGAAGAATTGGAGAGTTTATTCGTGGGATATGGCTACAAGCCTTATTTCGTCGAGGGTTCAGAACCCGAAGAGATGCACCAATTGATGGCGGGAACGCTGGATACAGTCATCACCGAAATCAAAAACATTCAGCGGGAAGCGCGGGTGCATGGCTATCAGCAACGAGTTCCCATGCCAATGATTATCTTACGATCGCCTAAAGGGTGGACGGGGCCAAAAGAAGTAGACGGCAAGAAAACTGAGGACTACTGGCGATCTCATCAAGTCCCATTTTCCGAGATGAAGAGCAGTCCAGAGCATATTCAATTGCTAGAAAGCTGGATGAAGAGTTATAAACCCGAAGCCTGTTTTGACGATCGCGGTAAGCTCATCCCCGAACTAGCAGAACTGGCTCCTACAGGCGATCGCCGGATGGGGGCAAATCCTCACGCTAATGGCGGGATCTTGCTGCGAGATCTGAAAATGCCCGACTTTCGCGATTACGCCGTGGAAGTTACCAAACCAGGTACGGGCATCGGCGAATCGACGCGGATTTTGGGTGAATTTCTGCGGGATGTAATGAAGCTCAACTTAGAGAGCCAAAACTTTCGGGTGATGAGTCCCGACGAAAATAATTCCAATCGCCTCAACGCACTGTTGGAAGTCACCGAACGGATGTCTACAGCCGAAATATTGCCCACAGACGACCGTGTTTCGCCCACGGGACGGGTAATGGAGGTTTTGAGCGAACACATGTGTCAGGGCTGGCTAGAGGGCTATCTGTTGACCGGACGGCACGGCTTTTTCTCTTGTTATGAGGCATTTATCCACATCGTGGATTCGATGTTCAACCAACATGCCAAGTGGTTGGAAAGCTGCGACGATATTCCCTGGCGGCGACCGATTGCTTCGCTCAATTATCTGCTCACTTCCCACGTTTGGCGGCAAGATCACAATGGTTTCAGCCACCAAGATCCGGGCTTTATCGATGTGGTGACTAATAAAAAAGCCAAAGTCGTCCGCGTATACCTCCCACCCGATGCTAATACCTTACTATCAGTTGCCGACCACTGCCTCCGCAGCCGTCAATATGTAAACGTGATTATCGCTGGCAAACAGCCCGAATTGCAGTGGCTAGATATGAATGCCGCGATCGAGCATTGTACGGCAGGAGTGGGCATTTGGGAATGGGCGAGTAACGATCGTCATTGCGAACCCGACGTCGTGATGGCTTGTGCGGGTGACGTCCCCACCCTCGAAACCTTAGCAGCGGTAGACTTCTTGCGATCGCATTTCCCCACTATCAAAATTCGGGTAGTTAACGTCGTCGATCTGATGACACTCCAACCCCAAAGCGAACACCCCCACGGCTTAACAGATGTCGAATTCGACTCGATTTTCACCCCCGACAAACCGATTATCTTTGCCTTCCATGGCTACCCCTGGCTGATCCATCGCCTCACCTACCGCCGCAATAATCACGAAAATCTCCACGTTCGCGGTTATAAAGAAGAAGGTACCACCACCACGCCATTCGATATGACCGTAGTTAACGATCTCGATCGGTTTCATCTGGCGCAAGATGCGATCGATCGTACTCCCAAACTCAAAAATATTGGAGCCTACGTAAAACAAGAGATTCGCAATAAACTGATCGAACACAAGCAGTATATTACGACCTACGGTGAAGATCTGCCGGAAGTCACCGACTGGAAGTGGGGCTATTATATGGGCACAGCATCGAGTGACGGTTCGCAACCGAACTCTACCGACTCACCCTCTGCCAAAGGCGGCGAAGGCGCAGCCAATTCTCGCGAGTAACATCTTTATATATGTGTTCTAAAAACATCGGCCTGACTCATTCAAGTTAGGACGATGTTTTTGTAAGTAATTAGGCTGGCAAAAACATTTGTAATCCTAAAAAAGCCTACAACCTATGTGGTGGGCACTGCCCACCCCACATCTTTGTATTTGAATAATCTCGGTAATCAGTCAATTCCTCCCACTCCATTTGCAATAATGCTTTCTTGCTAAGATTCCTGATTTTATTCCATCCAGATCTTTTAAGAATATCTCGATTCCAGCATTCTTTCTCCGATTCATCCAACTTATCAAAAGATTCAGATATTTGGGAAAGGGAAACTTGAAGTTCTAGCGGGGCGTAAAGTAGAACTTCCTCTGAAAATCTTCCGTATGCGCTCAAAAAGGGAATATAAAGCTCACAGAAAAGGCAGTCAGATATACATTCTTCCTGCTGGGTTTGACTTAACGCTAAGTTTTCTAAAGAATAGCCAAGATCGTTTACACATTCTATTTTTCTTGTCTCGCCATCAGCATCCCATACCCATATAATTGACGTAAAACCACGGCTCATATCAAATACGATAAGGTGAATGATTAGTGAATTCAAAATTTCTCGATCGAGTAGAAAAGTGGGGCGGACACTGCCACCATCTAGGTTTCAGGCGCAATCTATTTTATGAATAATTAGATCTATCCTATTTAACACCAAGATCGATACAGCACGATCGACAAAACAGCAGACTTGAAATCTTCGTGCGGTAAAATGAGCGTATTTCAGGCGCGATCGACATGACAACTCCCATCCAAGTTGGTATCGATATTGGTGGTACGAAAATGCTCGCGATCGCCAGAAGCAGCGATATCCACGCTCGATCGCAAATAACCACTGGTAAAGATTTTTCCGCCGATGATGCCCAAAAAGCAATCGATCGATTTATTCACACATTATCCACGCCACCAGACTCGATCGGGATTGCCGTACCAGGATTAGTCGATCCTCATGGCGTCGTTATCGCCTGCGACGTATTACCGCAACTCGTTGGCTGGCAACCCGCGATCGCGTTAGCATCGATTTGTAAGGTTAATGTCCTCAATGATGCCGAAGCCGCACTGATGCAAGTAGTCAGCAATATTCAGCCTCAAGCGGTGGCGGCGGTGGTAATGGTAGGAACGGGGATTGGGGCGGCAATTTATGCCCATGGGATGGTATTGCGGGGAGCTAATGGTTGGGCAGGAGAATTGGGGAGTATCCCCATCGAGGGCAAGACACTCGATGCCCAAGCTAGTGGGGCGGCGATTTTGCAAGAATTGGGTGTCGATATCGATCGATTGAGCGATTTAGTTGCCGCAGGTGACAGTCGCGCGCTCCAAGCGATCGAGCAGGCTGGCTCGAAATTTGGGCTAGGATTGGCGACGTTAATTAATTTGTTAAATCCAGAGGCGATCGTGTTGGCAGGCGGTACGCTGCGCTGGCAGGGCTATCTGGAGGCAGCTTTGGAGAGCGTGGAACGGCATAGTTTGGACGATTTGCGAGCGGTTTGCTCGATCGAAGTCAGTCCCCATGGTGGGGATTTGGTGGCATTAGGAGCCACACGCTCGATATTAAAGTGTTAAAGATCTGTAGGTTGGGTAGAGCAAAGCGAAACCCAACACCCTCAGCCAAACAAACTTTGGCTGCGGCGTAGATCTACCCACCCCGCCCTACGGG
>NZ_PVWO01000534.1 GCF_003003845.1 Chamaesiphon polymorphus CCALA 037
TGTCTGTAATGCTTCACAGTTCATGTTGGGGAAGTTAATGAGCTTTCTTTCACCCTTATTTTCTTCCCTCCGGTAGCCAAGGTCTATCTTTTGCTACCGTTCTCTTTCTGGTTAGTCTAAACTCCAGATCCCCAGTTGACAAGCTGGGGATGCGGCATCGCGGGAAGTGGTTAGCGATCGGGTATTGGGGCAAGATCTGAGTATTAACGTTCGTAGCAAGCAATAAACTCGCGCACGACCCAGCCCGATCCGATATTTGCCCATGGTTTGCCGCGATCGTCTATGGTAATTTCAAAAATCTGCACTCTTTTACCATTGCGAATTTTGCCCACTACATTACCGCCAGGATAGCTGCGGATGTTTAAAGGCGTGCCAGTCGGATCGGCAACTTTACAAATAGTTTCGGCTTTGACAGGGGCGACTGCGATCGCCGAACTCGCGATCGAGCAAACGATCGCCACACTTGCAATTTGTTTGATTTTAGATAGCATCATCATGTATGGGAAAATCTTTATTTATCGATTTATACAAGTAGAATCTTGCAGTTTCCGAAAGCTTGCCGCTTACGACTGCGAACATTTCTAGATCCAATCGCCGACGAGTTTCTACTGGGCTTGATGTTAGGAAAAGTCAGGAGAAACTCGATCGACAAGTCAGATCCGATCCCGAAAAAACTCGATCGCAGTAACTCGATCGGATCTACTAGCTAACTCGACTAATAATTGGCAGTAGCGAGCGTTAAATTTCACTCAACTCTGGCTGGTACCATCGTAAATTGCTCGATTAGTGCGGGTAGATGCTCGGGATTGAGGCACTCCATGTATTTAGCTGCCATCGTTGGCGTGAGCAATTCGAGCATCAGCCGATTTTCGACCCAAAATTCGACTACATCGAAGAAACCATCGCGGCTGCATGGATACACTCGCCAGCCTTCTCTTTCGCCGATGCGTTCGATTTCTTCAAGATTGGTAGGCACGGAAATGGCGGCATGAAATGGGGTGTAGTTGGCTGTTTGAGCTTGGATTTGAAACCCTGCCTGTCCTTCCAGAACATCGGGAATTAGTTGAGTACCGATCGGGTATAGTTCGATGCCAGTGCCAAATTTATCTGCGGCTAGCGTCATATAGCTGCCGGGATGGGGCGGGAAGGGAATTGCCGAGCCTTGCAAGATTTCGGCCAGAACGTTGGCGACGTGTTGGGGATTGTTAACAGCAACAGAAATATGGTGAAGCATGATGTTTTCCTCTAGGCGATATTGGATGTGGTCGTTCGTTCGACCATGTCCCTAGTATCAGCCCAGACCACTTGTGGAACCAGACGAGATATGGATAGATAACACTTAACTTAAGTTGGACGCGATCTCGATCTCCTCAAAGATTGGCATTACCTACCCTTTGGGGTGTTGACTGCAAAGGTGCGATCGGCTTAAGTCAAACTTAAATGAAGTAACTGAAGGATATTTGGGTCGGATTCTATACAATGGGATCTCGAAATGTTTTCTATTCTATTGCTATTGCTCGAAGTCCAAACTGCAATGAATGCCAAAAAAAGCCGCCGTCGCGGGGTCGTATTATCATTAACCGGACAACAGAAACTCGAAACCGCACGGAGACAAATTGAAAAAGCGGAGCGTTATGGCGACAGGTTGACGTTAGATGAACTCAGCGAACGCACGCAGCTAGCCATCAGCACGATTACCCGCGTGTTAGAAGCCCAAATTGGGGTTGATAAACTAATTTGGCGATCGCTGCGAAATGCACCGCCTCTAGACGATTTATTGCGGGATTTGATGGCATTTTTGAACCCCGATCTATCGCCGCCAGTAGAGCTGCGGCATTTGCTGCAAGGGTTGCAAACGGGTCGCTATTTAGTCATCCTGGATAATTTGGAAACGTTACTGGATGCCGAGCGGGTGGGGCAGTTTCGCAGTGGTTACGATCGATATGGCGAGCTGTTGAGATCGATCGGCGAAGTCGCGCATCAGAGTTGTGTCATCGTCACCAGTCGCGAAAAACCAGCGGATGTAGCGATTTTAGAAGGTGATGGTGCGGCGGTGCAGGTGTTGTCACTGGGTGGTTCGGCAGATGCGGCGCGGGCGATTTTGGATGATAAGGGCTTAATTGGGACGATCGAGGAACGGCAATTATTATGCGATCGCTATAGCAATAGTCCCCTCGCGCTGAAGATTGTCGCCACTTCGATTCGGGATCTTTGCAATGGTTATATCGAACATTTTCTTGGCGAAGATACGTTTATTTTTAATGGCATTCGGTTATTACTCGATCGACATTTTCAACGGTTGAGTGCGATTCTCTAACGAGAGGCTTCGCCAACGAAACTAGCATTATGTATTGGTTGGCAGTCAATCGGGAAGGCACGACAATTGCCGAGTTACAAGTCGATCTCTGTCCGAGTATTTCTAAAGCCAACTTGCTAGAATCGCTAGAAAAATTAGCGCGGCGCAGTTTGATTGAAACCATTCCCGTCAATCGGTATACGCTCCAGCAAGTGGTAATGGAATATGTCACCGATTGTCTGGTCGAGCGATCGAGTGCGGACTTAATAACAGGTAACTTCACAACTGGAACATCCCCATTCGAGACACACGCCTTCTGCAAAACCACAGCCAAAGACTTCATTCGCGACAGTCAAATGCGGTTGATTTTACGCCCGATTGCCGATCGACTTAAGGCCGCATTTCCATCGATCGATCTGCTCGCACAGCATCTCAAACAAGTTTTATCTGCCCTTCATTCCACCGAGTCTCAGCTACCTGGATATGACGCGGGCAATCTCATCAATCTTTGTGGCTATTTACAGCTCGATTTAGTGGGAGCCGATTTTTCGCAGTTAATGGTGCGCTACGCCGACTGTACTCAGGTCGATCTCCACCACGCAAACTTTACAGGGGCGACGTTCTCTCAGCCGAAGTTTACCCAAACCATCGGTAATGTCGTTTGCGTGCGCTGGAGTCCCGATGGCAGTTTTTTCGCAACGGGCGACGATACCAGTCATGTTTATCTCTGGCACGTCCGCGATGGGCAGCCGTTCGCCACTTTATCGGGGGAATATGGGTGGATTTGGTCGATCGCCATTAGCCCGGACAGTCATACGATCGCCATGTGTAATCGCGCTATGGCAATCTGCTTGCGATCGGTAACTGGAGACTCGATCGCTCGGTTGGAAGGGCATGGCGAGATGATTTGGGCGATGCAATTTACGACAGATGGGGAGTTCCTCGTTAGTGTGTCTGGCGATCTCACTGCCAAAATTTGGCACATCCCCACCCAGAAATGCGTGCGGACGCTAGCCAAACATACAGACTGCTCGCGCGGGCTGGCGGTAAGTGCTGACGCGAAATACATCGCAACTGCCAGCGACGACCGTACTATTTGCCTGTGGGATTTTGCGACGGGTGAGTGTTTGCAGCAATTAACAGGTCATACCGATGCGGTGCTGTCGGTGGTGTTTAGTCCAGATGGACGGTTACTCGCTAGTGGTGGTGCTGATGGTAAAATTTTGCTCTGGCAAGTGCCGACGGGTGAATGCGTGCGATCGATCGACGCTCATAGTAATTGGATTTGGAATCTGCGCTTTACACCCGATGGCCAAACGCTAATTAGTGCCAGTCACGATGGATTAATTAAGTTTTGGCAAGTCACGACAGGTAGCTGCGAACGGACGATCGGCGGGCGAATGCGCCAGATCTGGTCGGCAGATTTGAGTGCCGATGGCAAGACACTACTGTGCGGTAGCAACGATCGCTCGATCGAGTTATGGGA
>NZ_PVWO01000535.1 GCF_003003845.1 Chamaesiphon polymorphus CCALA 037
ACCCATTACTCATTACCCATTACCCATCCACTCATCCACCCATCCACCCATCCACCCCCGCTCCTCGCACTAAAGAGTCCGTTCTGGCATATAAAATATAAGGGAATTTTGAACAAACCGCACTTCACTTTCGACTGCGTGGGTAAATGCAGTCACACACACGCGCGCGCTGGTGTTTTTCATACGCCACATGGGATTGTCGAGACGCCGAGATTTATGCCTGTAGGGACTACGGCAACAGTCAAAACACTCACATCCGCTCATATCGAAGATGCTGGCGCACAGATGGTGCTATCGAATACCTATCATCTGCATCTGCGTCCGGGTGAAGATATTATCAAGGAAGCAGGTGGATTGCATAAATTCATGAACTGGAACAAGCCGATGCTGACCGATTCCGGCGGTTTTCAGGTGTTTAGTCTCAGCAAAACGCGCAAAATTACCGAAGAAGGCGTTACTTTTAAATCACCCTTAGATGGGCGCACGATCTTTATTTCGCCCGAAAAATCGATCGAAATTCAAAATGCCCTCGGCGCAGATGTAATTATGGCATTTGATGAATGTCCGCCTTACCCGGCTACTCGCGATGAAGTCATCGCCGCGACAGAGCGCACCTATCGCTGGCTAGAACGCTGTATCCAGGCGCATCAACGCCCCGAAGACCAAGCCTTATTTCCGATCGTCCAAGGCGGCGTCCATCTAGATTTACGCGCCCAAGCCGCCAAATCACTCCAAGAATTCGACCTCCACGGTTATGCGATCGGAGGTGTCAGTGTCGGCGAACCGTCTCATTTTATCCATAAAATCGTCCGCGCCACCGCCCCATTATTACCCGAAAATAAGCCGCGTTATCTGATGGGTGTCGGTACTTACAAAGAAATGGCGATCGCGATCGCATCGGGGATCGATTTATTCGACTGTGTGATACCTACAAGGGTCGCCAGACACGGCGCAGCTTTCGTCAGGGGCGAACGCTGGAATCTCAAGAATGCCCCCTTCAAGCGCGATTTTACCCCCCTAGACGACACTTGCCCTTGCTATACTTGTCAGAATTTTACGCGCGCTTATTTATGCCATTTAGTCCGGTGCGGCGAAATTACCGGATTTACACTCTTATCGCTGCATAATATTACCGAATTAATTCGGTTTACTCAACAAATTCGCAATGCCATTTTACGCGATCGATTTGTCGAAGAATTCGGACATTGGCTGACTAGCGAGGACCCAGAATCGAGTGAGGAGTCTCAACATTGATGTGATTGTAATGTTCGATCGATAGTATCAATCGATCGAATCATCGTAATCGCATTTTGTGTAGTAATAAGCTACTGCTTAGGTTGAGTTTCCGATCGACGCCAAAATAAAAAGTCCATCTTCCTTTGCCACGAGCGATTGTGGGCTGTTTAGGTCTGATAAAGCAATTTATAGGATTTGGTTGTTAGTCATTTAGCTGAAAGAAACTGTTGTTAGAGAAAAACATTTGACATTGACGGGTTAATATATTTATATTATATGATTAAGCATAGTGTTTCCTATGCACAAAGTAAATTGGTAAAATCTAGAAATTTTAAACCCATCAAGTAACTGTTTTTAAATTTAATTTATCATGAATATTTCTAACATTGCTAAAGCAAGTAAAATTTTACTTGCCATAGTTGCCTTTTATATCATATTTTTTCCAAATTCTGCTCACTCTGATGAACTAACATTAATGGATAATGATTACAAAGAAATACCTCTGGTTAATGGTAAAAAATTACCTCTTGTTGATGACTTAAAATCTTGCAAGCAATTGCAGGACATAATTAATGTTACCAATAAAACCAGTAGTGATGGGCACATTAATAGCTTTTTTGGTTTTGAAAAAGCCACACTTAGTGAGGATATGTCATTAATAAGAGGCCGTTCTCTTCTCAGGAAGAAGGTTTGCAAAAATGTCTATATGAACATAGAATCTGGCTTAGGGACAAAAGTTTGTGCAGTTAATGTTTCTTTGATGAGCTATTCTAGAACAGAGGTAGCTAGGCGGTTATTAAACGATCCTACGATAAAGAGAAATCTCTCTAGAAATTATCCTATATATAAAGATAAGATGATGCCTCATATAAATATAGTTTACTCAAACAGTTATTATGACAATTTTTCAAATGATTACGACACTTGTAGGTGGAAAAAATGATGCAACTGGAACAGGGGTTTGTTTGAAGTTAAACAATATATTGACCTTATTACACTCTCGATCGACAAAAATATCTCCTAGACAAGACTTGAGTCGATCTAGCATAACTTCAGCTCCTAATCTCATTAAGGCTTGGCTGGAGATTGACTACCCGCTACTATGTAACCTATACCTCTAAGTTCAGACCTTATGCCATTAGACGTCCCGACCGCGATTTTACAACGTCGATCGATCAAAAACTTCAAGCCAGACCCGATCGCGCCAGAATTACTCCGTCAACTGATCGAATTGACAGTAGCGGCACCTAGTAGCTTTAACGTTCAGGATTGGCGGATTGTAATCGTCATGGATCCGGAGCAAAAAGCGGCTCTAGGAGCTGCCTGTTGGAATCAACCCCAAATTACCCAAGCACCTGTCAACTTGGTGTTTGCCGCCGATATTAAGGCAGGAGAAAAAGACATCACACCGATGATCGAACAAGGTAAACAGACTGGTGCTTGGAATGAGAAGACTGCTGCTTATTTTCAGAAGGCTATCCCTGAATTTTCGGTAGCACTCGGCGATAAAGCTAGAGAGTATGCGATTAAGGATGCGATGATTGCCGCTACTCATGCGACGCTGGCGGCTGAGAGTTTGGGCTTATCTACCTGTATGATGAATGGCTGGATGGAAGATAAAGTCAAAGCTGTTATCGGTGCCGAGAACGATCCAGATTTAGCGATCGCGCTAGTATTACCAGTGGGCTATGCTGCCGAACCTCGACTCAATCCCGGTCGGTTACCATTTGAATTTAATGTATCAGTCGATCGCATCGATCGTCCTTATCAAGGTTAAAATCTTTTGCTTCATCGCCCTGATTTCTCAACAGAAATCGGGGCATTCTATACTATTCACGATTCACTATCAACTATCCACTATTCACTATCCCTAACCTTTAACACCACTACTAGTAGCTGTCGGTACGATATAACGTTGGACGAACATAAATAAGATTAAAACAGGCGCGATCGAAATAACCGAACCAGCAGCAACCAATCGCCAATTTAAACCAAAAGCACCTTCAGCTAATTTCGCTACTCCCAAGGGTAGCGTGTAATAAGTATCATCTTGGAGCACGATTAAGGGCCACAAAAAATCGCTCCAAGCACCGATAAATACAAAAATTGCCAGCGTTACTAACGAGGGACGAATTGCTGGTAACATCACGCTCCACCAAATGCCGATTTCCCAACAACCGTCCATCCGTGCGGCTTCTTCAAGTTCTTTGGGTACGGATTGAAAAGCTTGACGCAGTAAGAAAATGCCAAATGCGGAAGCTAAATTGGGGAGAATTACGCCTAAATAAGTATTTACTAATCCTAACTGAACGGCAATGATAAACAGCGGAATCATTACGATCTGAAAGGGAATCATAATCGTCGAAACCACGATCGCAAAAATCGTTTCTTTGCCTTTGAATTCTAGTCTGGCTAGCGGATAAGCTGCTAACGCGCAAAAAATCAGATTGATAATCACGCTCATAATGGCAACCACACTGCTATTAAATAAATAGCGGCTAAAATCGTTACTTTGCCAGACAGTAGCGATGTGCTCTAATG